>JAFSXS010000075.1 GCA_017443945.1 Synergistaceae bacterium | reverse complement strand
TAAATAATCTTTCAATAATTTCCATGCCCGCTCAGATATGTCATGTCTATGAAGTTCTGATTTCATAAATTTTCTTCACCCTTAATAAAAATTTTTTATAGACTATCATATATTTCCTATTCTGACGACACCGTCTAAGTTAGCATTACTGTGAAAATAACCTTTTTCATCTAAATAACCGTGATTACCGCTCACATAAAGCAACAGCCTTTCACATTTAATTCTGCTGTTTCTGATACACTCATATAAGTTAATGAAGTACAGTCGCTCGCATTTACTTTTCTTAACGGGAAGAGATACGCTATTTTTTGACTTCCCTGACCGCCGCAGCTTACCCGCTCTAAATTTGTCATACCGCTTATATCTAGCTTTTCTATTGGGTGACTAACAATTATTAATTTTTTCAGATATTTTAATGCTTTAATTCCGGACAAATCTTTTATCGTGTAATCTTCGTTAAGTTTATCTGCTTTATAATCATATGGAGAACTTGCGTTAATTTCTGTAATCTTTGAGAGTTCATAATCTGATAAATAGCCGTCGCTGTATTCTGTGCCTGATTGCCAGTAACCTTTTTCTTCATTATATTTATATCTGTCATAACCTTCAATTATTTTGCGAAATACAGAATCGGGGAATGTCGCAGCAATATTAACATCGCACTCGGCCATTCTCGCAGGAAAATTTATTAATATCAAGAATAACGCAAATAAAAATTTCTTGCACATGATTATATCTCACCTTCTTAATAAATAAGCCCCTCACCGAGTAAATCAGAAAGGGGCAAACTTTTTATAAATCTTACTGCTTAATCATCGAGCTTGCATTTAAGCACTTCACCTGTTACAGCGTCAACGTCAACATCATATTCTTGACCATTAACAAAGCACTCCATTTCATAGACGGGTCTAAAATCTGAGCCGTTCGGGTAGTCTTTGATTTCATTGTCGAGGTCAACAAACTTAAATGTAACATCTTTTGCGTTCAATTTTTCTGCGGCGATTGTTTTAGCTTGCTCAACGGTGATTAAATTAATTTTCCTGCCAAGTGCTTCTGCCCGGACATTATGCTCGCTGTCAGCAAATGCTGCCCCCGCGAAAATTCCCAAGACTAACACAAAAAGTATTACTGCAAAAAATTTCTTGCTCATGAATAACGCTTCCCTTTATTAAAATATAAATTCTTTCTCATAGTCAGGACTTGAATCAGGATAATCTGTCCTGTTATGAGTTCCCCGGCTTTCTTTGCGATTTAGTGCGGCCTTTGCTATTAAGTTAATTGCTAGTGAAGTTTGTGATGTTAAATCATCGCGTGAAAGTTCGGGGGAATTCATTATATCATTAGTGAGTGATATAGTCTTCTCAAGATCTGCGCCGTTCCTGTAAACTCCTAAAGAATGCCCGGCAATTTTTTGTAATTCAGCTAAATATTTTTCACGAACTGAGTCATCACGGTTATATTTTACCGGGGACTCTGAAATTTCGCGGTCAAATTCGCCGGTTTTCATGATTCCTTCAGCGCATAACAAGCCGGATAAAGTCGCTTGACTCGCCGCATTCCCTGCACACCTGCAAGCACCGTGAATACCTCCGCAAGCCTCGCCGATCGCATAGAGTCCTTTAACGTCTGACTCATAATTGCTGTCGATTCTGATTCCTCCTGAAAAACTGTGAGGCATGGGCCCGACCTCTAATAATTCCTTCTTAGGATCACAGCCGCTGTGAATCAATCTATTATAGAACCATGGGTAGGCTTTCAAGATATTTATATCAATGTGCCGCAAATCTACCCAGATCCCGCCGTGAGGGTTGCCCTTACCTTTTGCCACTTGCTTCCAGATTTCATGATTAATTAGTGATTTAGGCGCGCCTGCTTCTCCCTGAGGTCTGACCTCAAGCAAAAATCTCTCTCCGTCTGAATTCAGCAAATAACCGCCTTCTCCTAACATAGCAGTCGGGCAGGGTTCACCTACAGCACCGGGGGGCGACATCATGACCATAGGCTCAAATTCTATAAATTCAATGTCAACGAGTTTTGCGCCGGCTTGCTTGGCCATTCCTAGAGTATTGCCCTTCACGTCATCGGGATATGTTGAAGTTCCGAGTAAATTTCCGACTCCTCCCCATGAGGCTATGACAATGGGCGCATATACGTTGTAAGGCTCGCTGTTATTCTCTATTACTGTGAAGCCCTCAATTTTGCCATTATTTACAAGCAGATTAACGACTTGAGCATGATTATGAAACTCGATTCCGGCCTGAGCTAATTTAGGCAGCATAATTTTTTCGATTTCAACGCCGATTAAATTAGTCGTCTGACAAAGTGAACGCGGATAAGTATGACCCGAAACATGACGCAGCTTTATAGAGCCGTCTTCATTGTGCGCAAAAGTTACTCCCCAGCGGCATAAAAGCTCGTAACCTTTAAAAGTATTCGCGGCCATTTCTCGGACTAATTCTTTATTGCCGATATTATAACCGGCCTTTAACATGTCTTGTGCGTATAATTCGGGAGTGTCGCCGTAGGGATTCTCAGGCAATACAAAATTTATAGCAGCAATATACGGAGTCCCTCCGAGTCCGTTTGCATAAATAGCAATGTCCTTTACGCCTAATTCGTGAAGTCTAGCAGCAGCCGCCAAAGCAGCCAAACCGCTCCCGGCAATTATTACTTTGTGATGTTGACTCATTATTTGCACCTCCTAAAAATTTTTTGTGTCCTGTATGCAAGAAAACTCCGTGCCCGTTTTCTCGCGTTTTTGCCCACCTTTTTCCCCGCCCATGTTCCCGCCCGCCTCCTGTCAGAAGCAAAGGCAATAATTTATTTATATGCTATTTCTTGGAATTTCTCGAATTAATTAATAATATCGCAACTCCAATAACTGCTCCGATTATTGAGCTGATCATTTCAGGAGCAATCAAACTCAAAGCCGCCGCAAATAATATTACTCTCTCTAACACGTTTAAATGAGTCTTGAAATATCCCGCGACCATGACGGCCAAGAAATAAGTTCCCAGTGCTAATTGAATAACTGAAATAATTATCTCGTTCCATTCACCTTTTAACAATAACGGGGGATTATACACGAACACGAACGGCACTAAGAATCCGACCATAGCAAAAGTAAATCCCTTGAGTCCAGTCTTCATAGCGTCGGCTCCGGCAATTCCTGCAGCTGTATACGAGGCAACACAAACCGGCGGAGTTATCTGCGCCATTATCCCGTAATAAAATACAAACATATTAGCGCATAAATCAGCAGTCGCACGAGAGAGTCCAGTCTGCAGCAAAATCGGCTGAATACAAGGCACAAATAATATTACTCCGACTAAATACGCGGCAACCGTCGGGAGTGCCATTCCCAGAATCATACAACCGACCATAGCAATTACTAAGGCCAAGAATAAATAACTAGTTCCCAGCGAACGAATCAAAGTCGATAAATTTGTAGCTAGTGAAGTCTGCTGAGTAACGACATTTATAATAATTCCGCACGCCGCCGTAGGAATAGCAATCGCCGCAGCCTGTTTAGCTCCATCAACGCAGCAGTTCCATAATTGTTTGAGATTCAAGAAATCAGGTTTATTCACGAAATAATTTATAATGTCGCAAGCAAGACACGAGAAAATGCCGACCATCCCCGCCCTCATAAGCGAATAACCGCGAATAATCCAGACTACAAGCAATATAGCAGGAATCAATAAATATAATCTCTGTAAAATGGGTCTGTCTACTCTTATAGAAGCGTCCGCAGTTGTGTCAAGATTTGCCGCTCTCTTGGCCGCTAATTTGTCAACTAAGACGAACACCGCGAAATAATAAGCCACCGCAGGAATTATCGCACTCGCAGCAATGGACATATAATTAACGCCTAACATTTCAGCCATTATGAAAGCTCCGACTCCCATAATCGGGGGCATAATTTGTCCGCCTGTTGAAGCGACTGCCTCGACTGCTCCGGCCTCTTCAGGTTCGTAGCCGATTTTTTTCATCATGGGAATAGTCATTACTCCAGTTGTAGCAACATTTGCGACTGCCGAGCCTGAAATCATGCCCATCAATCCCGAAGATAACACAGCAGCTTTTGCCGGGCCTCCTGATGATTTATTAGATAACTTCATGCCCATGTCAATTAAAAGCTGTCCGCCTCCTATAGTCGAGAAAAACGCTCCGAACACGATAAAATAAAATAAAGTATTTGCGCTCGTCAATAATGGAGTGCCAAAGACTCCGCTTTCTGTCATTGTCATGCCTGAAGTAAACTCTTCAATAAATTGATCGAACGGCTTTAAATTTGTGTGCAAGATTCCCGGCAAATATGGAGAAGTCCACGCGTAAATTATAAACACTGTGATAAAACCTGCGAGAATTCCGCCGAGTGTCCTATATACTGCGACGAGTAATAATAAAATCGCTATAATCATAGCCGCGTGATCTATGGGCAAAACTTCTTCAACGCCGATAACAAATTCATTCAAGCGGGTGAACTGGCTCAAAATATACCATGTTAAATAAGCTATTCCGGCAAATGCAAAAATGTCTATCCAGTTAACCCACGAATATTTATTTAATATAACAGGGTCAGGGAGTTCGCCAATATTCTCGGCAGCTTTCTTAACTTTTTTGCGGTAATAATTATCAGCCGGGAAGTAAATAAATACTAGAGTCAACGCAAATATTAAATGTATAGGACTCTGTAACATGGGAGCGAACTGCTTAACTAGTGCTATATACATTTGGAATGCAAAAAATAATATCGTTACAATTATTGCTGCTATACTACGAAAACTCATAAAATTTTCAGCTCCTTATCTCGTAAAATAAAAGCTCGGCCCGTGCTGATACCCCGAGTCGAGCCTGTATTATTCCTGCCTAAAAAATTTCATTACGAGCTAATAATTTATTTAAACTCGTCGAACTCGTAGCCCATTTCCTTATAATATTTCATTGCGCCGGGGTGAAGGGGTGCGCCGTTGAGTTCATGTTTTCCGGCTGTCTTAGGATCGAACCATGCTAATGAAGCGACGGCTGCGGCAATATCTGCTTTATTATCGCAAATTCCTTTAACGAGTGCATATGCTACATCATTAGGCATTGAGGCAGGGACTATAACATTTTGCTGTGAACCCATTGACTGAATATCATGATCTAAACCGTTCCAAGTTCCCGCAGTAATCGTGATAGGAGCATAGCCCATTTTGTTGAGATTTGCGAGAGTCTCAGGCTTTAACTGTACGAAATGCATAGCGTGAGTCAAGCAAATTTCAGTCGTTGTAGCTTGGCCTGCGTCTACGTGGTCAATCGTCGCGTCATATAAATCGTCCTGAATTCCTGATTTAATAGCGTCTGTTCCTGTTTTCTCCCATGTAGCAAACTTTAAGAAATCTTCAACAGAGATCCCGCAAGCCTCTATAACTCTTTCTGCTGTGAGTTCGCCGAGTGTCCCGTTTTTCTTTGTGATTAACTTAATCGGAACTTTTTTCGCAATAACTTCTTCCATAGTTGTACAGCCTGTTTTATCAACAAATGCCTTTGTGAACATTATATTTGCAAAAGCGTGGCCGAGTCCTCCTGCAATGCTCCTAACATCAGGGCAGTCTCCAAATTGATAATCTTTCTTGCTTCTCTGATAGCTCCAAAGTGAGGGGCCTGCATTACCGACTATTAAATCAGCGCGCTTTCTCTGAATAAGAACGGGAGCACCGACTCCGCCGGGTGAATTTGTCGTTAAATCAATAGTAGAACCTGCCGGGAGTCCCTTCAACATTGCGCCCTGAATAGCCGCACTTACTGAATAAGCACCGGTGCCGACTTCCTGAGCAGCAAAAACGAGTTTCACGGGCTCTGTGAGTTCAGCATAAGCCGCTAAAGAGAGACAAAACACTAATACTACTGCTAAAGCTAATTTTTTCATAAAAAACTTACCTCCATAAAAATATATTTTCACGCCTGCAAAAATTTACAAGCATTATTACTCGATTTCAAGAATAGGAACAAGGCTCATAAATAAATCTCTCTGTGCCTTAAGATTTGCGATACTGCCTTCAACGTCAAAATAAAACGGGTCTTGCCATGAGAAATCATTTACTATTTTCTTCCATTCAGGAGTCGCACATGCCTTCATAATAGCTGCGTTCATTGCTTTGACGATTTCGGGGGGTGTTCCCTTAGGAGCGAGTACTGCATACTCAGTATCAAGTTTTAATTCCGGTATATAATCAGAAGCTGCCGGCTGACCGGGCAAAAGAGTCGGGGATTTTGACAGGACAGTGCAGAGGCTGCGTAATTCGCCCTTCTCGATATAATCTGCCGCGCTTGAATAGGGGATTGATGTAGCGTCAATTGCGTCGCCTAATAAAGCCGTGAGTCTGTTCGCCGCGTCTCCTGCCTCGATAATATTAAATTGAGCTTTGCCGATGTTCATTAAGACACAAGCCATTATGTAAACTCCGCCGCCCATGGAAATTCCGAGTCTGATTGTGCCGGGCTTTTCTTTGGAAGCGTCAATTAAATCCTTAAGAGTCTTATACGGAGAAGAGGCTTTCACTACAATATTTTCACCTGATTGAATGCCATAAACTGCAACGGGTTCAAATGCATTATAGCCAAAATCTACCATTCCGGTGGCCTCGTTTCCGTTAAGAGCTGCCGTATTAGTAGCTATAAATGTGTAGCCGTCTTTAGCTCCATTTCTGTATTGCTGCATACAAGTAGCACCGTTTGAGCCTGTAACATTGCTTAAGACAACAGAGACTCCGAGAATCTTCTCAAGCTGTGCACCTAACTGACGAGCCATATAATCAGTATCTCCGCCCGCCGCATGTGTAACGTAAATATTAATTGTCTTCTCCGGCCATGCCGCAAATGCACTTGACACGAGAACTAATAATAATATTACTGCACATAAAAATTTTTTTGCCATAAATAAATCCTTCTTTCCTGATATAAAAATTT
>JAFSXS010000074.1 GCA_017443945.1 Synergistaceae bacterium | reverse complement strand
TGGAGTCGCGTTCCGGAAAAAGTTTATTGCGTGATATAATTCTTGCACGAAAATTTTTATTCAGGAGTAACAATTGAGAGAGCTTGAAAAATTTTTATTGCCATTATTGAGTCTCGCAGAAAAAAATATTTTGACCCAACGCGAAATAAAACCCGAAAACGGCGACGTAATTCGAGTCAATCGCGGGTTATATAATCATTACGGAATTTATGTGAAAGATTTAAATCACGTCATACACTACACCGGCGCAAATGGACCAAGCGATTTTAACGGCATTGTCCGCGAGACCTCGTTAAATGAATTTCTCAACGGCGCGAAAAATTTCCACGTCTGCAAATTCCCCGATAGCCCTTCAGAGCTGCAAAATGATTCTATTCTTTCACGCGACAATAACAAGAAAAATTTATTCAATCTCTGGCAGGAAATCAAGAAATTAAGACTCAAAAATTATCACCTCTATTCAGGCGAAGAAACCATCAAGCGCGCAAGAGACAAACTCGGCGAAGGAGGCTATAATCTAGCGTTCAACAATTGCGAACACTTTGCAGTCTGGTGCAAGACCGGCATAAAAGATTCCTCGCAGGTAAATAAAATTTTGGACATCATTACATATCTATTAAGCTAAATCACAGGCGCAACACTGCACGGGCCCAATAAATTTTTTCCCGCCGTAATTGAATCTTTCAGCGCAATAAAATTTTTCGCAGCAATTTCCGCACACCATTCATTTATTATTGTCTCATAAGCTGCACGGCCAAGACTCGAAATTTTTTCCGGACTCGCTAATAAATCACTGACCTTAGCTGTTAAATCCTGAATATTTTTATTTCTGAACAATAAACCGTTTTGGCCGTCTTTAATTAAATATGGAGCAGCACCGATTTTATCACCGGCAACGACAGCACACGCAGAATTCATTGACTCATTCAAGACAGCTCCCCAGCCTTCGCCCCTGTCTGATGTGAAAATAAATATTTGCGAGCTTTCCATTTCTGCGCGTAATTCTTCAGTTGATAAAGGTTGAGGAGTGAGCGTTACTAATTCGCCGAGATTAAGAGATTCTATCATGCTTGCAAGACTTTCATACATTAGGCCGGCTCCTGCGATCTTGAGAGAAAAATTTATGTGCTGATTCCTCAAATTATCGGCGAGCTTTACTGCAAATTCCGGGTGCTTCCAGTTTATGAATCTGCCTCCCCATAAAATTTTTGCCGGAGTCTTGCGCGAAATTAATTCGTTAATGTCATCATAATGCTTTGTTTCAGGGAAATAGCCCCATTTAAAGCACTTATTCTTGAATAATCCGCACAAATTATAATCTCTGGGAGCAAATGCCGACGCACACAATAAATAAAATTTTGAGTCTGGACTCCGGGCTGCTTTTCGTGCACCGCTAAAAATTTCATATTTTACGAATCTGATTAAATCCCTCCATAATGGCCCCTTCATGAATCTTTCTGCGTAAAAAAATGTCAGCTTATTATCGCGTAATCTATCATGCAAAACAGCGGGCGGGATTCCTCCGAGTATGACGCATTCGGCCTCATTGATAATTTTTTGTGCTTGAGTCATTAATTCCGGGCTCTCGTAGGCCTTGAGTAAAAATTTTTCGCTGCTGTAATCATTATATTTCAACGCTGAATCATGAAATTTCATAGCGGATCCTTCATATTTGGGCTTCTTCATTAGGATAAAAACGTAATCATCGCCGTAAAATTTCGCAAATTCCCTTGCAAGCGGCACTTGATGACTTGTAATAAAATTTGACACAAACGCTAATTTTTTCACTATTAAGCACTCCTTAAATGACTAAATTATTTATTATTCTATCAGGTTTGTTATATTTCGTTCTGTTCACCCGGATGACATGCAAAAATTTTTATGGCCAACACGACACTTGATTAAGCTAACAAAATCCCCTGTCATAACGGCGGGGGATTCTTTTATTAATCGCTGCATAGACTCGATAAGATTCTCACGCCTTCCATTGCATCACGTGCGTAATAGTCTGCACCGGTATATTTTGCTAAATCAGGAGTCAACACTGCGCCTCCAACTATAATTTTTACGTCAGGACATACAGATTTTAATTTCGTAATAGTTTCCTTCATGCTTGCAACGGTCGTAGTCATTAAAGCACTTAAGCCGACTATATTAATTTTATCGCGCTTGACTGTCTCTACGATTTTATCGGGCGGGACATCTTTTCCCAAGTCTATAACGCTGAAATTATAATTCTCGAAAATTGTGCGGACTATGTTTTTCCCAATGTCGTGAACATCACCGTAAACTGTCGCGAGAACTACGGGCCCGCGTGATTTTCCTGTGCTGCCTTCACGAGTCATAATTTGCGATAAGACTTCAAATGCTGATTTAGCGGCTTCTGCTGACTTGATTAACTGAGGGAGAAATAATTTCCCTGACTCGTAATCTTTGCCGACTGAATCAAGGGCAGGGACGATATTTTGTTCGATTATTTCAAGCGGCTTCTTTGTTGTGCTTAACTCTTGAGTCAATTTCGCTGACTCGTCCTTCAAGCCTTTAATAATTGCGTCATTGAGTGATTCTATGCTTTGAGATTCAATCTTGGCCGGAGCGTTAATAACCTGCGTATTTCCTGCCGGGTGAGCTTCACAATATGAAATATAATTTTGCATGTCGCTTTCTGAACCGGTTAATAGATTCCATGCTGCTAGAGTCTCCTGCAAATCGTTATCGCCTGGGTTGATTATAGCTGCGTCAAGTCCTGCCATTAGAGCGGCAATCATGAACGTACGATTTATAAGCGGCCTTCGAGGGAGTCCAAATGATACATTGCTTAATCCTAAAATTGTTGAGACACCCAAATTTTTTTTCACGAGGGTAATAGCTTTTAACGTTTCAGGGACTAATTTTTGTTGTGCTGAGGCTGTGAGGGTCAAGCAGTCAATTAAAATATTTCGTCTGGGAATGCCTATTTTGATAGCTTCGTTGCAAATTTTTTCGGCAATTTTGAGTCTTTGTTCTGCGGTCTCTGGGATTCCTGATTCGTCAAGAGTGAGGCCGAGAACGCACGCACCGTATTTTTTCGCGACTGGTAAAATTTTTTCGAGACTTTCGGGTTTGCCGTTGACAGAATTTAAAAGCGGTTTGCCGTTGTAGATTCTTGCTGCTGACTCTAATGCGCCGTAATTGGAAGAGTCTATCTGAATGGGTAAATTTGTAATTCCCTGAATCTCCGTCAATGCTTTGCACAAAATTTCTGACTCGTTTATGTCGGGTAATCCTGCGTTGAGGTCGAGAATGTCAGCGTTCTGCTCCTGCTGCTTGAGTGCCTCTCGTAGCAGATAATTTATATTTCCTTCGCGTAAAGCCTTCTGCAATAATTTTTTACCGGTAGGGTTTAATCTTTCGCCGATGACGATAAATTTTTTTCCGAACTCTACAATTTTTGACGCTGAAGAAATTAACGTTTTGTCTTCTACATTGCGTTTGACTGCGTGTGAGAAATTATTTAATACTGCGTTTTTCATGCGCGCGATATGAGCAGGAGTCGTCCCGCAGCACCCGCCTAAAATATTTACGCCCATTTTCGCAAATTTAATAGCGATTTCTGCAAATTCATCGGGTTTAACGTCATAATGTGCAGAACCGTCAATCATAACGGGGAGACCTGCATTAGGCTGCACCATCACGGGAATATGAGAGAGCGCGCACAATTTTTCAACAATCGGCAATAACTGCACAGGGCCGAGCGAACAATTTACACCAAGAGCAGCGAGTCCGAGTCCTTCAAGAGTTGCTGTCATTGTATCAATGCTTGCCCCGAAAAAAGTGCGTCCGGACTCTTCAAAGCTCATAGTTGCGAAGACGGGTAAATCAGAATTTTCGCGTGCTGCCAGGACTGCTGCTTTAAGTTCGTAAATGTCGGTGAATGTCTCAAGAAGTATTACATCACAAAAATTTTTTCCGGCAATGACCATTTCAGAAATTGCATCATAGATTTCATTAAATGACGCGTCCCCCGACGGAGCCATGACTCGCCCTGTAGAGCCTATATCGAGTGCAACAAATGAATTTTCCTGTGCTGCCTCACGTGCTAATTTTACGCCTGCTGTTATTACTTCTTGAACGCTGTAACCAGTTTTAGCGAGCTTGAATTTATTTGCGCCGAAAGTATTTGCAGTGATAAAGTCTGCGCCGGCTGATTTGTATTCTTCATGAACAGAACGAATTAAATCGGGGTTGGTGAGATTCAAAATTTCGGGGACTTCACGGAGCTTTAAGCCGCGGGATTGTAACATTGTCCCCATTGCGCCGTCAAAGAAATAAATTTTGTCTTGATCGAACGTGAACAAGTTTATACACCTCCTAATGAAGCATTATATAATAATTTTCACTAGGGAAAACAACAACGGCATGACTTCTTCCGGAAGTTTTTTTCTTTTGCCGTCGCTTTATACTATTTACTAAGTGTAATTCTCATGGCCTTGCAGCTATGGGAAAAACTTTCTAACTAGAACGAGTGCTTCATTAGCTCGAATAGGGAGCAACTCCCCTCAACGCTGCCCCCTATTTTATCACATTATATTAACATGCATATTAACGGAATCGTCAGCATACAGAATAAATTATGAATGAACATAGCTTTTGCAGCAAAATCAATATTTCCGCCGTATAATTCAGAAAGTACAGTAGTCATACTCGGTGCAGGCATTGCAATAATAAGAATCACTACAGCTCTAACAAGCGGATTTGCACTCAACGTGATAAATTTCAGCAGGAAAAATACTATAACAGGCACAACAAGGAGTCTTATAATTGCAGAAGTCCATACGCTTTTATCTGTGAATAACTCTGAAATTTTGCTACGAGCTAATGCCATGCCTATTATGAACATTGATAACGGCGTTGTAATTCCTGATAAATAATTTATGGGAGCTGCGACAATTGCCGGTAATTTAATTTGCAGAAAATAAAATATAAAGCTCAAGACCGTAGCTAAATTAACACTGCTGAAGATTATTGCTTTCATGTCGAGTTTGCCGGACTTATTATCAGGATTATCACGGCTTATTTCGATTGCTCCGAGCGTGTAAACTGTCAAATTGAATGAGATATTAAACATTACAGCCAGTGCAAGACCTTCTATGCCTAATAATGCAAGTGAAACAGGAAATCCCATAAAACCCGTATTCGAGAACGCGCAAGTAAATGACCATACACCCCGCGAGCCTTCACGAACTCCCATAAAACGCGCTATAAATCTGCAAAAATATAGTGTGAATACAAAAATTGTTACTCCAGTTATGACAAGAATAATGCCGTCTCTAATAAATTCCGGGTCATATTTACGTATTGCAAGCGAAATAAAAATTGTGCACGGTAAAGTAATTTTCACGAGAAAAGCAGAGAACGCCCCGGAAAATTCAGCCTTTATAGCTCCCAGACGTACAGAAAAATAACCGGCGGCAATTAATACAAATAAGCTGAACAAATGCGAGAATACCACAAAAAAATCTAATTTCATGCAAAAATTTCTCCCTAAATGCTTGTATAATAATTGTCGAAAAATTTTAGCACTAATATAACAGGAGGCGCAAATAATGTCATTGCAGATAATCAAAGCTGATTTATCAACTTTCTATGACCCGAAAATTTTAGATTTGGCCGAAAAACTTTATCCGGAGCTGTTATCATGCTGATTAACACGAATAAATTTATACGCGCAAATTTTTTCATGCGTGGCGAGGAAGTTTATAGCGATTTACCCGTTTTGAATCCTTCACAGGTTCACGGCAAAGAGATTTTAACGCTTGATGACAAGAATTATATTTTTACAGAACGTCCAAAGGCTGACGGAATATTGTTAAAGACTCGCAAGATAGCTGCGTCTCTGAGATTTGCGGATTGTGCGCCGGTGTTGCTTTATCATGCTAATAATGCAGACTGGGTGATGATTTTGCATTCAGGTTTCAAGGGTACTGCATTAAATATTTCAAGTGAGGGCGTTAAATTGCTTGATGACGTGAAAAATATTCATGCATGGATAGGGCCTTGCATAGGGTTTAATAATTACATGAGAGATTTTAACGATGAATGGACTCAGAAGGCATTAAAAGTTTTTGACGCAAATAATTATAGAATTTCGGGCGATAAAGTATATTTCAATCTTGCAGGGGAGATTTATTCGCAGTTAAAAAATTCAGGACTTGCGAGTGAAAATATTTTATGCTCAAATATAGACACCTTCACAAATCCTGAATGCTATTCATATAGAAGAGGCGATATTACTCAAAGAATGACTCTTTTAGTGCAGCTCCTGAATAAAAACTAGAATACTGCATAATCGCTGTCTCTTAAATCTGCAATAAACATGTGTCCGGGAGCGTGTGTTATTGCGAAATCCGGTTTTGCTGCCATTATTACAGCTTGAGGAGTAACACCGCATGCCCAGAATACAGGAATTTCGCCCGGTTTAATTTCTACAGCGTCGCCGAAATCGGGTTTGTCGATATTCTTTATGCCTATTCCGGCGGGGTCTCCTATGTGAACGGGTGCGCCGTGTACAGCTGGAAAACGTCCTGTGCATAATACAGCTTTCGGAACAAGTGCAGCAGGTATCGGCCTCATTGATACGACCATAGGCCCGCTTAAACGTCCGGCAGGTTTGCACTGAATATTTGTAACATACATAGGAACATTACACCCGCACTCAATATGACGAACAGGAACATGTGATTGCAGCATAGCACCTTCAAACGAGAACGAACACCCGATCAAGAAGCCGACAAGATCATCACGCCAATATTTTGTAACGTCAGTAACTTCATCAACAAGCTCGCCATTTTTCCAGATTCTATAACGGGGTAAATCTTTAGTAATGTCAGCACCGGGAGCAATTAATTTAGGTTCAGTACTGCCGACTTCTGTAACGTCAAGAATCGGACACGGCTTAGGGTTTCTCTGAGCGAAAACAAGAAAATCATACGCTATTTCTTTCGAGAGTACAGCAAGATTCGCCTGCACATAACCTTCACACATTCCGGAAGTAGGGCGGTCCCATTCTCCTGAACGTATCATTTTGCGGACTTCCTGCGGACTGTAAGCAGCATAATCACTCGGTTTTGTCATTGTTACGTCATCTCCTTGCTAGATTAAATCTCTAAGAGGCACTATTTCGATTCCTGCCTCAATTAAACGCTTTCTCAACGTCTGCGCCATTTGTACAGCTGAAGGCGAGTCCCCGTGCAGACAGATAGAATGAGGCCTAAGATTTACGATTGTTCCGTCAATTGCTTCAACAACACCCTCTTTGACCATTCTTATGACTCGTTTAGCTGCGACTTCTACATCTTTAACAAATGCACCTTCCATTTTTCGCGGGACTAATGAGCCGTCGTTCATGTAACCTCTATCTGCAAACGCTTCAGCAGCATAGGGGATACCGACTTTTTCGGCAGCTTCATCAAATTTTGACCCTGCAAGACCCATGAGAATAAGATTTCCGCCTGCGTCCTTTACTGCTTGAGCAAGTGCAATAGCTTCTTCCGGTTTCTTTGCTGCACTGTTATACATAGCTCCATGCGGTTTGACGTGCTGTAATTTTATTCCGGAAGCCTCACAAAATGCCCGTAAAGCTCCGATTTGATAAAGTGTATCGGCGTAAAGTTCATCGGGTGAGCAAGTCATGTTACGTCTTCCGAAACCTTTTATATCAGGATAAGCAGGATGAGCACCGACAGCAACTCCGGCAGCTACGGCTTCAGCTACAGTTTTTTTCATGACTAGAGGATCCCCAGCGTGAAATCCGCAAGCTACATTTGCAGAAGATACAAACGTTAATACGTCGGAATCCTGCCCCATTTTCCAAGCTCCGAAACTTTCGCCCAAGTCGCTGTTAAGATCAACTTTGTAACTCATGTAAATAACCCCCTTTTTATAGCTTTTCCCAGCTGACAAAAAATTTCTCGCCGTTAATTATTATGTTCATTGCTCCGGTTTGAGTCGGCGTTAAATTAATTGAGTCCCTCACATAAGCGCGCAAAGAATTTAATTTATCAGCTTCAGATTTGGAAATTTCGATTCCCTCTTTCTGTGTGATCTGCGAGAATCTAACAGTAGAACCCGGCATAAATTGACTCAACCGCGCAACGTCGAGAGCATGAACAACACCGATTTTTACGTAGCCTCCTGTTGTCTGACGGTCAGCCATCATTACAATCGGGAGTCCATTTCCGGGAATTTGTACGGCTCCCATAGGTATAGCGTCAGAGACAATGTCAGGGCCTTTGACGTGATTAATTGCTGCGCCGCCTTCCATTCGTGAACCCATTCTGTCGGACGAGGACGAAATTTTGTATTCAGCTGACAGAAAAGTTTTGACACCTTCAGGCGTAATATAATCATCTTGAGGGCCTAACACAGTTCTTAAAGGTTTAGACGAATAATCAGGGCGCAAATTTTCAGGACAAATGACTCCTGCTTTAAAGACTCCTGACTCGCCTGTTGAGAGTTCGTCATCTTTTGCTAATTTTCTGCCGTCAAGACCGCCGATTTTAGCTTTCATGTAAGTACTTCTGCTGCCCATTACAACGGGGACATCAATTCCACCGCTGACACAAAGATAAGCTCTGAACCCTTTATTACATATTCCGCCGAAAGTTAATTTATCGCCGTCCTTAACGCTTATAACTGTCCAGTTTGAAACGTTCTGACCATTTAATTTTGGCTGTAAATCTCCGCCGGTTACAGCGATTGCTCCATCACCTTTGAATAAAACTGTAGGCCCCGTCATAGTCATTTCCAAAGCAGCGGCGTTATCTGGATTTCCGAGCAAAATATTTCCCCGCACCAAAGCAGGAGCATCCATCGCACCACTTACGGGCATTCCGATAGCTTGATAACCCCATCGGCCAAGATCCTGCACAGTTGTTAAAGCTCCGGGAGATTGAATAAATAATTTCATTTATGAAGCCCCCTTCTGCCTGTATTCGATTTTGTAAACGCCTGTTTTCGCCTGCTCTGAGATTTCATTATAGCGGGACATATCGACAGGATAAAATTTTACCCACATTCCGGCCTGAATCGCTACAGCAGGTTCTCTATACGGGTCATAAAGTTCATAGGGGACACGTCCTATAATGCGCCAGCCTCCGGGACTCGCGATTGAATATGCACCGGCCTGAGCTCCTCCGATTGCTACACTGTTTGCAGGAATAAATTCACGGGGATTCTTGAGTCTCGGTGTCTCAAGTGATTTATCCATACCGCCCAAATAAGGAAATCCCGGCGTAAAACCGTTCATAAAGCAATATAACGGCGAATTACAATAACGCTTGATTACTTCATCGGGTGAAAGTTTTGTATGTTCTGCTACGTCCTGCAAGTCCGGGCCGAACTCTCCCCCGAAAAATACAGGTACATGAATCTCTGTAGAGCCTGCTTCACCGATATTATAATTTGCAAGCTCAGACAGAGTTTTATTGAGTCTTTCATTAAGCGCGTCAAGATTCACCGTCAACGGATCGAAATATATTGACAACGATCTATAAGTCGGCACTAATTCCCGCAAACCGTCAAAGGGTTCATCAGTGAAAATCTGCTTTAACGCCTGAACATAGCCGTTAATCTTCATATCTATTTTTTCGCCGAAATCAACGAATATACAAGTTTCACCGGCAGGAAGTATTTTCGCTTCTAATTTACTCATGATTTATTGAAATATTTTCATGATATTAGGCAGCGCTTGAATACCCATCCAGAAGGTAAACGCTACAACCGCCCAGCCCGCAGCAGTTAAAATAACGGGGTGATGATAATTTTCGCCGATTACGCTTTTCTTGTAAGCACCGAGAAGAATACAAGCAAGTGCAAGCGGCAGAATAAGTCCGTTAATTGAACCTGCAGCAATGAGAAGCGCAACAGGATTTGCAACGAAAATATTTATAGCAGTCGAAGCACAGATAAAACCAATCATCCACCAGCGGTAATTTCTGTCTATGCCTCCGAAAAGCGATCTCAAGAATGAAACCGATGTATATGACGCTCCTATAACAGAAGTAACGCCGGCCGCCCATAAAATAACGCCGAACATTTTATAACCGATTTCACCTGCACCGCGCCTGAAAGCGTCTGCTGCCGGGTTGCCCTTGTCAAGAACTACAGCCGCCTCACCTGCTGCAACATAGACAACGCCTAATACGGCCAAGAATAATAATATACGCATAATCGATGTAACTATAATGCCGTTTACAGCACCTTTTGAAGCGTCCTTAGGGTCTCTTACTCCTGCGTCAATTAAACGGTGAGCACCTGAAAACGAAATATAACCGCCGACAGTCCCCCCTATGAGCGTTAAAATAACTGTCCAATTAACTGCAGTGGGCATTACTGATTCTTTTGCGGCCAAAGCTACAGGAGGAGTCGACTGCACAGCTACATATAACATAAGAGCAATCATCAGAATCCCAAGTAACTGCGTGAAATAGTCCATAGCTTTCCCTAAATCTTTATTCAGGAAAATAAAAATCGCTACAGCAGCACTTATAGCAGCTCCATAACTATTTGGAATTTCAAAAACGGTATTAAGCCCTAACGCAGCCCCGCCGACATTTCCGACATTGAAGGCCAGGCCTCCGAGTGCTACAGCAAATGCAAGGAAATATCCCAGACCGGGAACAACTTTATTTGCCACGTCCTGAGCGCGAAGTCCGGAGACACAAATTATGCGCCAGATATTTAATTGAACTATTGCTGTTACGATTATTGTAACGAGAATGGCAAATGCTGCAGAAGCTATAAGCTGTTGAGTAAATACGGTCGTCTGCGTCAAGAATCCAGGGCCTATAGCAGATGTTGCCATAAGGAAAGCAGCTCCTAATACTACCTGTAAAGTTCCTTTCTTTTCGGTCATTGCTAATACCTCCTAAAAATTTTGATTGATTGCTAGATTATATCATGACAATTTAGACAATTTATTTATTTGCTCGTAAGTGTAATATCATAAAAAAATTACCCCCAAATTACGGGGGCATTCTCATATATTATGACTAAGTTATTTATTGACTCTGTTCGTTCTCGCGCTTGATTATTTCTTGAATCTCGTCATTGCTGATTACTTCTTTGTCCTGCAAGACCTTTGCTGCCTCGTGCAAAACTTTTTCATGTTCGCGCAAAATTGATAGTGCTTTGTCCTGCGCTTCAGTAACGAATCTGCGAATCTCCGAGTCAATTTGCTTGTAAGTGTCCTCGCCAATGTCTTCGCGGTTTTGTGTCGCACCGTTTAAGTACATCATTGACGGTGAAGCATATCTAACGGGGCCGAGAACTTCAGACATTCCAAATTCTGTAACCATTCGGCGGGCTAATTCTGTCGCGCGCTCTAAATCATTTGATGCACCTGTCGAGCCTTCACTAAACACTAATAATTCAGCTGCACGACCTCCAAGCATGACGGCCATTTTAGTTTTCAGCTCGCCTTCAGTGATTAAATATTGATCTTCTGTAGGCATTTGCATTGTGTAACCGAGTGCGCCTTTAGTTGTCGGGATTATGCTTACTTTGTGAACAGGATCCGACCCCGGCAGATAGCAGGCGACTAAAGCATGACCCGTTTCGTGATAAGCTACTTTCTTGCGAATTTCAGGAGTCAAAGGCGTTTTTCTCTGCAAACCTGCTACAACACGTTCAATAGCTAAATCAAAATCATTCATCGTAACTTTATCGGCTTTATGTCGGGCTGCTAATAAACTTGCTTCATTTGCGATATTTGCTAAGTCTGCACCGCTGAATCCCGGCGTAACTTTTGCAATAGAACGTAAATCAATTTCGGGAGCTAGCGGCAATTTTTTCGTGTGAATCTTTAAAATCTCTTCGCGGCCTTCTTCAGTGGGCAATACAACTTGAATCTGTCTGTCAAATCTTCCCGGACGCAATAAAGCCTGATCCAAAATTTCCGGCCTGTTCGTAGCACCCATTATGACAACGCCGTTATTATCTTCAAAGCCGTCCATTTCTGCGAGTAATTGATTTAATGTGTTCTCCTGCTCGGAGTTGCTGTTGAAATTTCTCATTCTTGACTGCCCGATAGCGTCAATTTCATCAACAAATATAATGCACGGAGCTTTTTTCTTGGCCTGGTCAAATAAATCACGTACACGAGCAGCCCCCACGCCGACAAACATTTCTACAAAACTTGAGCCGGTGATAAAGAAAAATGGGACTCCAGCCTCACCAGCCGCAGCCTTTGCCAATAAAGTTTTACCAGTTCCGGGAGGGCCGACAAGCAAGACTCCGCGCGGTAATTTTGCGCCGAACTTGTCAAATCTCGCGGGATCCTTCAAGAAATCTATAATCTCACGCAATTCTACTTCTGCCTCACCTGCTCCGCCTATGTCGCTGAAGTGTACGCCTGTCATTTCGCCCTGCAATTCTTTAGCGCGTGAACGTCCGAACGAGAAAATTCCCCCGCCTCCGTGCATGTTGCGAAAAATGAAGTACCATATAATTATCAATGGCAGCATAGGAAGCATTATCCCCATAAATAAATCAATCAAGCCATCACGCTTGGCCACACCGCCGAATTTAATATCATTGCTTGCGAGTCTCTCGATTAAAAACGGGTCTGGAAGTCTCACAACACTTTTGAAATTTGCTGAGTTCGGCAAGATTCTTTTATTGCGTAAAATTTTCCCGTCAACAACCTGCATTTTATCGGGGCTTTCTGTTTCCTTGAGGGTGTAATTTATGCGCGATTCGGAAATATCAACGTTTTCAATGTCATTTTTTTCCAAGTCCGCAAGAAATTCACTGTATGGGACTTCAGTTTTACTCTCGCTGTAGGGTTTGTAGACGTATTCAGCAAAGAGCCACGCCACTATTAATGCAATAAGGAAATACCATAACGAAAATTTTTGTCCTTTGTTCATGTGCTATAACCTTTCATGAAAGTTTTTTAAACAGTGCCCGGCCACTTGAATTTCTCCGGGTTCTGTCAGTTAATCTGTCAAATTCTTCTGCTATTGATTCGCGTTCTGAGTCGTCTACAGGCATTGACTCGAGAAAATTATTTACGCGTTCGGCCAAGTCTTTAATTTCTTTCTCGCTGGGAGTAACTGTCCGGCCGATATTCCGAAGATTCATTACTGCTAAATCAGCTATTAAAATCGCCATGTCGTGAAGATTTATATTTTTTTCGCTGTAAGAGTCTGAGTCCTGCACTGATTCGCCGCGTTTAATTCTCGTAGCAAATAATAAGAATCCCACGCCCAAAGCAAGCCACGCAGCCCCCGCCGAAATTTTGTCAATATAAAACATGTAACCTGCAAAAATGGCCATAATAAAGCCTGCACAAAATAACACCCAGCGCATAAAGTTATCAAGACTCATTTTTCTCGATTAACTCCCGCAATTTTTGTGATGCCTTGCTTAAATCGGCATTTACTATCACATAATCATATTGGCTGGCTAACTCAAGCTCTTTTGCGGCATTGGCGAGCCTTAACGATAACGACTCTTGACTCTCTGTATGACGGTTAATTAAGCGGTTCTCAAGTTCTTTAATGCTGGGAGGTGCAATAAATATTAAGATTGCTTCAGGAATTTTTGCGCGGACCTGTAAAGCTCCCTGAACGTCGATTTCAAGCAGGACATTTTTTCCCGCGTTTAACTCGTTGATAACGTCAGATTTTAGAGTCCCGTAATAATGGTCATGAACTCTAGCATATTCGAGAAATAAATTTTGTAATATACCCTGCTCAAATTCTTGAAGAGAAATAAATCTATATTCAACGCCGTTAGTTTCGCCTTCTCTGGGTTCTCTCGTCGTGCAGGAAATTGAATATACTAAATTTTTTGCGTTACTGAGTGCGCATTCTCTAAGCGTGCCTTTGCCGACTCCTGAAGGTCCCGACAAGACAAATAATTTTCCCGTCATTCTATGTTCTGTATCTGCTCGCGAATTTTCTCTATACATGATTTGGCCTCTACTACTTCCCATCTGAATAAAGCGTCTGCAACTTTTGAACCCATTGTGTTAATTTCTCTGTTCATTTCTTGAATCAGGAAATCTAATTTTTTGCCGCTAGAAATTTTTTCGTTCATAATCTGCGTAAATTTTTCGATATGGGCATCAATGCGCGTTAATTCCTCTGTAACGTCCCATTTGTCGGACATTAACGAGACTTCCTGCGCGACTCTGTTTGCGTCAATTTCTAAATTATAATGCTCCATGACATTTTCGATTCTGGTGCGTAGGGACTCTAATGCTTCATCACGCGCAATTTTCCAGCGTTCACGAAGATTTTTAGCGATTTCTGACAAGTGCTTTAATTCATCCTGAACGTAATTAAATAATTTCATGCCCTCCGACAATTTCATGTTATTAAGCGACTCACAGGCCGATAAAGTTAATTCGTCCCATAACTGCAAATTTTCCGTAACGCTTTCTGCTGCTGAGTTCTCTAATATTCCGGGAATCAACAAAAATTGCGTCAAGTCCGGAGAAAAATTTATATTATTTCTTGCTGAAATATTGCGGATCTGACTATAAATATTTATTAGCGCATTCTCGTCTATTGAGCCTGCTTCAGCACCGGGGATATAATAAATTTCGGCAGATAATTTCACTTTTCCGCGTGTTATATTATTTCGCAGGAGATTTATAATTCTATTCTCAAGCGAGGCAAGTTCACGGGGTAATTTTGCGCTGAAGTCCTGATATTTATGATTAACTGAGCTGATTTCAAATCTGACTGTCCCCCACGAAAAATTATGCTCGCTGCTTCCGTAACCTGTCATGCTCACGAACATTTTTCAAGCTCCTTCATGGAATTTTCCAGCGCGTCCATGATAGTTTTGCGGCCTTCTTTGCTCTTGTATGTCTCGTCCGAAAATCTTAAAGGCTTCCCGAACGTAATTTTTATCTTTGCAGGCTTAATCAACGCACTTCCGGGGGGCATTGCCTTAAATGATCCGTGAATAAATGCGGGTAAAATCGGTGCTCGCTCATGACATGCGACCAAAGCGACTCCACCTTCTAACGGCTGTAAATTGCCATCGAGAGTCCTTCCGCCCTCAGGAAAAATTAATACATCGCTGCCATCTTGATATAATTTCATGAAAGCACGCAAAGCACCGGCCGCACTCGCATTATCAGAACGGGAAACCGGCATAGCTCCCAACGCGCTTATACATGCACCGAATAATTTATTAGTGAATAATTCTTCCTTCGCAAAATATTTCAATCTTCGCGGAAAGAAACAGCCGATTAACACCGGATCTAAATTGCTCGCGTGATTGCAGGCCACTATAAATTTTTCGTTAGGGTCTAATTTCTCAAGCCAGCGGGCACTGACTCTGTTATATATCAATAATAATAATTTGAGGGTAAATCTGACTATTGCGTAAAAAATTTTATTTTGCTTCATGTGAGTTCACTCGATTTGTTATAAAATTTAAGACTTCCTGCTCTGTCATGTCTGAAGTATCAAGATAAATTGCGCCTTCAGGAATTTTCAGCGGTGAAATTTCACGGTGCGAGTCATGTTCATCACGTAATTTTATAGCGTCAAGAATTTCATCATAATTTGCTGACTCTCCGCGTTTAATTCTCTCGTTGTAACGTCTTTTAGCGCGTGCTTCGGGTGTAGCGGTCAAGAAAAATTTAAATTCTGCATCAGGAAAAACTACGCTCCCTAAGTCCCGGCCTTCTGCAATGATTGAGTCGATTTTTGCCTGTTCACGCTGAATATTTAGCAGTGCTGCACGTACTTCAGGCAAAGCAGAATATTTTGACGCTAATTCATCGGCTTCAGGTGTGCGAATTTCTTTCGTAACGTCAAAGTCATTTACGTAAACGCCGGATTTGTTTATCTCGATTTTAATATCGCTTAAAGCCTCGTGCAGAAATTCAGGTTTGACTTCAGATTTTGCGAGAATGAGTCCTACTGCGCGATAAAGTGCACCTGTGTCCAAATAATTTATGCCGAGTTCCTTTGCTGCCCGTTTTGCTATAGTGCTTTTTCCTGCACCAGCCGGGCCGTCAATAGTTATTACCATTTTATAAACCTGCCATATCGTCCATATCGTTAGCTACACTGCTTACAAAGTCGACCATTTCAGCCAACAAATTATCAAAATTTTCTATTCCGAGACGCTCTAAAGGTTCAGGGAACATATAAGCCTGCAATCCGTCAGCACCGAGACCGACTCCGAGCATTAAGCACACTGCATTTGCAACGGACACAACGTCTAATAAAGATTGATACTGCGCTTTATCTTCCGGCAACTCATTAGGCTTGTGATGATATTCGACGGCGAATCTATAAGACTCAGGCATTTCCCAGCGTTCAACAAGTACAGAACCTATCATTGCATGATCAAAACCTAACACGCTTAATTCTGCTTCAGTAAACGGGATGTGCTTTTCCTCGACCATTTTTACAATTATCCCATAGCCGAACCTGACATAATCATTTAATATAACTTTGCCGATGTCGTGCAATAATCCCCCGACGTAAGCATCTTCAGTGTTGACACTCTTTGTGATTTTCGCTAAATAACGGCTTGCATATGCTACCATCAACGAATGCCGCCATAGTTCGCCCCGGTCAAGCGCATAACCTGATAAGCCTTTGTCCATTGACGAATAAACTTCAGCGGCCAGAATAATATTACTTACATTTTTATAGCCAAGTAACGAAATTGCTTCGCTTATATTCGAAATTTTGCGGGTCATTCCATAGGCGGCCGAATTAGCTAATTTCAGAACACGCAAGACAAGCCCCTCATCACGTGATAAACTTTTCGCAACGTCAGCGGCATTGCTTGAGGGATCATTTAATTTCTTCATCGTCTCTAACACAAATTGAGGAAAAGACTTTATATCAGCTAATTTGCTCAATATGCGTGTCTTGATGATTTCTTTGCTATCTTTGTTATCGCTCACATTACAGCCTCCTTTTTTGAATTAAATATTTAAGTTCGTGAATTACTAAATATTTTATTGCACAGACTCGAAAATGACAAACTTTCATATTCGCCAGGCTTCAAATTTCCGAGTTCAAGACCGCCGATTTTCACGCGTATTAACCTTTCGACCCTAAATCCCATTTGACGAGCCATTAATCTAATTTCGCGCTTTATGCCCTCACTGAGAGTAATAATTAATTTTTCCGGCGATAACTGCTTAATTCTCAAGGGCTTAACAAATTTTGATTCGATCTCGAAACCTTTGCGCCACCGCAATAAATGAGTGTCATTAAGCGGCTGGTTTAGTGTTACTTCATATTCGCGTGAAATTTTCTTTGAAGGGTGAATTATATTTTGCGCAAAATTTCCGTCATTAGTGAGAATTAATAATCCTTCGCTATCTTTATCTAATCTTCCGACGGGGAAAATTCGCGGCTCCTTAGGCAATAAATCAATTATAACGGGATCATATTTATCACTTACTGCACAAACATAACCGCGGGGCTTGTTGATAATATAATAGACTCGTTGAATTTCGGCGGGAGAACTTGAAATTTTTTTGCCGTCAAGAGAAATTATATCGCTTTCATTGACTCTAAAATATGGCGCAAGGACAATTTTATTATTTACCTGCACTCGGCCTGATAAAATTATCTCGTCAGCCTTACGTCGTGAACAAATGCCGTTAGACGACAAAAGCAGATTTAATCGCATATTCCCTCGCGTGCAAGCAGTCCCATAGCCGGGTAAATTTCGCTCATAGTTTGTCTTGCTGTCTTCTCGGCTCTTAGTGCTCCGTCGTGTAATATTTCATCGAGCAATTTTTTATTTCCCTCAAATTTTGCGCGGCGTTCTCTAATCGGTGTCATTAACTCGTTTATGTGAGCGTTTAATTTTTTCTTGCAGTCAATGCAGCCTATTCCGGCAGTCTTGCAGCCCTCGCAAATTTCTGCTTTCTCGCCCTCGTCGTGATTAAAAACTTTGTGCAAGTCCCAAACCGGGCATTTTTCCGGGTCTCCGGGGTCTGTGCGTCTCATTCTTGCGGGGTCGGTCTTCATTGTGCGTAATTTCTGCCACATTGAGTCAGCACTCTCGCTCAACTCTAAAGCATTCCCGTAAGATTTGCTCATTTTTCTGCCGTCAATGCCGGGGACTTTCGGAGTCTGCGTAAATAAGGGCTGAGGTTCAATTAATTTATCACCGAAAAAGTTATTAAATCTGCGCACTAATTCTCGTGATAGTTCCAAATGCGCGCTTTGATCTTCACCGACGGGGACAAATTCAGCCTTATACAGCAAAATATCAGCTGCCATTAAAACAGGATAGCCAAGAAAGCCGTATGTGCCTAAATCTTTATTAGTGATATTCTGCAATTGCTCCTTATAAGTCGGATTGCGATATAACCAGCCTAAAGGGGTAATCATTCCGAGTGCGAGTGCTAATTCTGCGTGCTGCTTGACGTGCGATTGAATAAACAACGGGCTTTTTTCGGGATCGAGTCCGACGCTGAGCCAGTCAGTTAATGCCATATAACAAAATTCGGCAGTATTCCCGCTCTCTTCATAGTTTGACATTAACGCGTGCCAGTCTGCAATGCTGTAATAACATTCATAATCGGGGTTATTCTGAAGCCTCACAAAGTTGCTTAATGCTCCGGCCAAGTGCCCTAAGTGTAGTGCTCCGGTGGGTCTCATTGCGCTTAATACGATATGTTTCATTATTTATTAAATTCTCCTGTAATTGTCTAGTGCTTTGACATCGAGTAAATTTGCGTGTAAATTTTCTGCTAATTTGTTCATGCTGACTCGTTCCATTTCTCCGTGATTGCATGATGCTATTATAAGGCCGCTTCTAGTTGCGTCAATTAGTTCATGATATTTCATGTCAGCAGTAATATAAATATCGGAATCACTTGCAAACTGCCAAAATTCCGCGCCGCTTCCTCCGCATAGTGAGACTCGTTTTATATCGCGTTCAAGTCCGTAACAGTCCAAGTGCGTTAAATTCCAGCAATTTTTTACGTGAGCTAAGAAAATATCAAGACTCATTTTTTCGCGTAAATTTCCTTTGAGGCCGTAATCTGATAAATTTTCGAGCTGCTCAAGTCCGATTTTTTCTGCGAGAACGTAATTAACGCCATGAGCCGCCCTGTCAAAATTTGTGTGAGCAGCAATAATATTTATTTCGCGCGTTAAAGCCTCTTTTATCGCGAGTCCCTGCCAGTTATTTATATTAATCTGCTTGATTCCACGAAAAATTAACGGGTGATGAGTTACGAGCACATTGCAGCCGAGATTACCTGCTTGAATTACTGCTTCCGGTACAGCGTCGAGAGAAACTGCAATTTTCTTGACCTCTGACTCATAATCGCCGACGATCAAGCCCGAATTATCCCAATCTGCGCAAAGCTCAAAGGGTGCGAAATTATTTATTTCCTGCAAGAGTTCACTAATTATCATGACAAACGCTCTCTAACGTCGGACAAAAATTTTTCTATCATGCTTGGAGTGTGAATAAATGCAGGATTCGACAAGTCAAAATCAAATTCATTCGGGAATCTCACGGACTCATAAGCGTTATATAAACTCTTCCAGTAAGACTCGCCGGCTTCTATTTCGTCTTGACGGCCCCTCAAGTGAATGCGCCTGATAATCTCGTTAAATTCGCAATGCACGTGAATTAATAATTTCGGCTGGGTAACATCGCGAGATAATGACTCGTGAAGATTCAAATACTGCCCGAACTGCCCATCAGTTAAATATCCGAGTTCATAATATAATTTTGCGTAGACCTTATCACCCATTAAGCTGCGGTCAAGAATATATTTTTTCTCGTCATCGACTGCACATAAATATTGCGCGAATCTGGTAACTAAAAAATTTAACTGCATAGGAAACGCCCATTTTCTATTATTATGGAAACGGCCTAATAAATTATTCGGGTCTCTGAACTCTTCGGGCATGAGGTCAATTTTTAGACGTTCACTCAATAAATTAGCGAGAGTACTTTTTCCGCTGGCTGTCATACCTTCTATTATTATTTCTATCAATGTTAGATTATCTCCTTTCGTTATTCGCGCTACCCCTTAAATACGGGTGGGTGGGTGGGCAGAACGAACGATATTCGCGCTACTACCCTAACCCCGTAATGTGCTGCAAAGTCAAAAGCTAAAACCTTATCGGCTGCTCCCGTTGATTACAGCATAAAACACGTACATAGCCGATATTAATTCTCTGACTCACTCTTCTTTATGCGCTCAAAAAATACGCCTATCAACATAAATATAATTCCCAGTAATGTAAAGCCCCACGCCTTTGGCATGAACCCAAACAAGCTGTCAAAGAAATATCTGCATATCAACAGCACGCAAAAAACTATTCCCGCGACCATATGACCGCGCCAAATATTCACGAGCATTAACGGAACTAGACATAACGCGCTTATAATCCCGTAAATATTCCCGTGTTCAAAGCCAAGCCAGAACTCAGGCCAAGTCAGCAATAAACCGAATACTCCCGCCATTAGCAGGCCTATAACTTGAACGTCTAAATTTTTTATTGCAATCGACATGACTCCGCCCGTTATCGCAAGAATTACAAGTGTCCAAGTCCCGCCTATGCACAGACTCATTCTTGAAGCCAGCAATAAAAGCGTAATCAAAATATTTGCGTTCGTTAAGACCCTTGATTTTATGCGCCAGTTCACAGCCCATAACGCTATAATCAAGATAAATGCTTTAATCGGCGAGAAAAATTCCCATATCTGAAAATGTGCAGTGTTCGAGAATTGAAGCGCAAAAATATCTATCGCATTAATCGCAATCAAGTAAAACAAGCTCAAGACTTCCAGTAAATAAACCTGCCACAAATCACGCGTTATAATACTCGTTACTATCTCGGCAATTATCCAGAATTCAAGAATTTGCGACAAATCGAGCTTGATATTATACATTCGCGTCCCTAAAAATATCCCTGCGCCCAAAATAAAGCTCCCTAACAGCAAAAAACTTTTTCCCGCCTTTGTGTTAATTCCGGCAAACGAACACGCTATCAACGAAATCAAGTAACCGCCAATTAACACGCACAAACGCAATAATTTCGGCAGGACATGCCATTTTGACGCAATAAAACTTACTCCGCCGAGAGCCAATAATATTATCCCGGCAAAAATTAAGATTCTTCGTAAGCTGTATTCTTTCACGTCATAGAGAGACAAAATTTTTTCGCTCTGTTCAGTTGTGATTATGCCCTCGTCAAGCCATGAATTTATTTCGCCCGTCAAAAACTCGTGTTCACGCCTCCTAATATTTATCATCAGCTGACCACACTCCCAAGCGGTATATTTTCATCAAGAGGCGTTAAAAGCGTTAATTTTCCTTCACTCTTAACACTTGCGGCGAGAATCATTCCGTTGCTGTCGACTCCGCATAATTTTACGGGCTTAAGGTTGCAGACGAGAATAATTTTTTTGCCGGTCAGGTCTTCGGGCTTGAAATATTCTTTGATTCCGCTGCAAACTGTTCTTACTTCCGAGCCTAAATCAACGGTCAATTTGTATAACTTCTTAGATCTCGGAATCTCATCACAGCCCGTAATTTGGCCGACTCTCATTTCTATTTTCGCAAAATCTTCTATTGTAATTTGCGAACTCTGCTCTGGCTCTTGGACTGCTTGACTCTCTGACATTTTTTGCGTCTCCTTCTTTAAATCTATTCGCGGGAACAAAATTTCTCCCTTGTTTATTTTATTTCCTGAACCTGCGCCCCATTCTGAAATTTTCAGCTCACAGCCTAACTGCTCACAAATTTTTTCACTCGTTACGGGCATAAACGGAGAAATCAGCACAGCACAAAGCCTCAAAGCCTCATACAGATTTAGCAGCACATAATCAAGTTTATCTGACTCGTTATTCTTTGCGAGAATCCACGGGGTAGTCTCGTCGATAAATTTATTTGAACGCGAAATAAATTCCCAGATAGCTTTTAACGCACTGTCGAACGCAAAATCATTCATGAAGTCATCAACTTTTGTGATAGTTGTCTGCGCTAGTTCTCTCAACGGCGAATTTGCGTCATTGTAAGAAGGCACGACTCCATCTCTATAATTCTTTATCATCTGAAGCGTACGATTTAATAAATTTCCTAGATCGTTTGCTAAATCTGAATTTATACGCCCGATTAATGCATCCTCGCTAAATTCTCCATCAGAACCGAACGGCACTTCACGCAGCAAAAAATATCTGAACGGGTCAAGACCGTATTTATGAATCATGTCGAGAGGGTCAATTACATTACCTTTGGATTTGCTCATTTTTCCGCCTTTGATAGTCCACCATCCGTGCGCGATAATTCCGGCGGGCAATTTTTCACCCAAAGCAAGCAATATCAACGGCCAAGTAACGCAATGAAATCGTATAATATCCTTGCCGACAACGTGATACGAATTAGGCCAGAATTTAGCAAAGTCTTCACCATCAGGAAAATTCAACGCTGACAAATAATTTATTAGCGCGTCAAACCATACATAAATAACGTGATTCTCATCGCCGGGAACTGGAATCCCCCATTTTAAACTTGTTCGCGATACAGAAATATCTTTTACTCCTCCGCGCAGAAAGCTCATAATCTCATTATAACGTGTTGCGGGCTTGATTGCGTTCGGGTTAGCTTCATAGAATTTTATCAGGTCAGGAACATATTTTGACGCTCTGAAAAAATAGCTCTCTTCCTGCATGTTAATTAATTTTGCGCCGCAGTCAGGACAAGTTTTATCAGCTGCCATATTTGACTCGCTCACGTAATTTTCACACGAGACACAGTAAAAACCTTCATATTTGCCCTTGTAAATGTCTCCTTTTGCAAGTAAACGCGAAAAAATTTCCTGCACTGTCTTAATGTGTCTAGGCTCTGTAGTCCTGATAAAGTCATCGTTTGAAATATTAAGAGTCTTCCATAAGTCTTTAAATTTTACGTGAATCTCGTCAACTAGTTCTTGCGGTGTCTTGTGAAAATTTTGTGCGGCTCGTTCTATTTTCTGGCCGTGTTCGTCTGTTCCTGTCAAAAATTTCACGTCAAAGCCCTTCAGACGCTTATATCTCGAAATTGCATCACATGCTATAGTCGTGTAAGCGTGCCCGATGTGAGGCTTATCATTTACATAATAAATCGGTGTCGTTACATAAAAATTTTTTGCCATTATAAATAAATCCCTCCTGAAGTCATATTATATAATAGCTGAAAAATGAAAAACGGAGCTGTTTATTTGCATGAATTACAAGACTATCAAGCATTTATTTCTATACGGCATTGTAGGAGTACTAACTACAGTGCTTGCTATATTTCTTTATTGGCTGTTCACGCGTAAATTTGGAGTCGGCGTTGTAGCTAGTTCTGCTATTTCGTGGCTTCTGGCTGTAATATTTGCTTTCTGGGCGAATCGTCAATATGTGTTTCATTCGGTCGGAAATAATATTTTTCACGAGTTCTATTTATTTGTAATGGCTCGGATTGGTACGGGATTAATGGATTTAGCGATAATGTTTATATTCGTTGACGTGCTGAATTTTTACGATATGCCCGTGAAAATAATTTCTAATATACTTGTCATCATATTAAATTATGTAGCGGCAAAACTTGTAATCTTTAAGGAGGCTCAATAATGAGAGAAAAAACTATTAGTG
>JAFSXS010000073.1 GCA_017443945.1 Synergistaceae bacterium | reverse complement strand
CACCCCCCCACCCAGTTTATGCTCTGGAGTCTCGTTTATAGCAAAAAATTTACCGCTCATTAATGCAATTTATTATATAATTTGTGCGAGGTGATAATAACATGATACAACTAGTCTATTGCGGCCCTAACTGGTTAAAATTCGGTCTGCAAAAATATCAAGTTTTCATTAACGGCTTCGACTTCAGCACTAAGGAAGCTATTAAAATTTGTCCCGAAATTGAAAATCTATTTTGCCCACCTGATGAATTAGACTCATTCAGAGAAAAAATTAACACTTCAGGCTCCCGCGAACACAGACTTTATGAAATCGCTCAAGCAAAGGCAGGTGCTAAATAATGGCATTCAAACATGGTGTGTATACCCGCGAAGTTCCTACAAGTTTAATCCCCGTCGTGCAAATGGAGGCCGGTCTACCCGTCATTGTTGGTACAGCTCCAATCTTCATGAAGGACGAGTCAAACGTTAATCAAGTTCAATTATGTTACAGCTACGACGAAGCTATTAACTCGTTCGGTTATAGCCATGACTGGGAAAAATATACTCTTTGCGAATTTATTTATTCTCAATTTGCGCTTTACGGTATGGCCCCCTGCGTGTTAATCAACGTCTTTGACCCCAGCAAGCATAAGGAAATTAAACCCTTGACAGATTATGAGATTCTTGACTCGCAAATTAATCTTGGCCAAAATGTAATTATTTCTGCAGGATTAACTTTCGAGACCGGCAAAAATTTTGTTCGTGATCAAGATTATTCGCTTGATTATGACTCAGACGGCAACGCAATTGTTGATATTATTCAAACTGGAAGCATGGCAGGTCTTGCAAGCTGCAAAATCAGTCTCACTCTCGCAAAACCTGAAAACGTAACTGCAAGTGATATCATTGGCGGAATTGATGTCCAGACAGGCGCATATAAAGGTCTTGAGCTCATTAATCGAGTCTTCCCGAAATTCAGAATCGTCCCCGGCCTTATTGGTGCTCCGGGATTTAGCGAAAATCCTTCTGTAGCTGCTGTCATGCGCGCAAAAGCTGATAACATCAACGGCATATTCACGGCTCAGGCTGTAATTGATATTCCGTGCGATAGTGCAGGAGCGCCAAATTATTCACGAGTCCCCGAATGGAAAAATCGAAATAATTACATGGCTGAACGTCAAATTGTCTGCTGGCCAAAAATTAAGCTCGGTGATGAAGTCTATCACTTAAGCACGCAGTTAATAGGTCTCATGAACAAGACAGACAAGGCGCGGGGCGATATCCCCTACAAGTCCCCAAGTAATGAATTATTGCAAATGGACTCTTGCGTCAATGATAATGGTGATGAAATTGATTTAGGGCTTGAACAGGCTAATTATTTGAACTCTCAAGGCATTGTAACGGCTTTAAACTGGATTGGAGGGTGGCGCGCTTGGGGAAATAGAACCGGCTGTTATCCTGCTGTTACTGACGTGAAAGACGCTTTTATTCCGATTCGGCGCATGTTCGATTATGTCAGCAATCAATTTATTTTAACGTTCTGGCAGAAAGTAGACGAACCTCTGACAATAAGACTTATCCGGACAATAATATCAAGTTTTGACATGTACTTAAATTCACTGCAGGCTATGGACGCGATTTTAGGCGGACGAGTCGAATTTATCGAGTCAGAGAATGCGATTATTAATCTCATGGACGGAAAATTGACTCTGCATATTTTCATGACGCCTCCGAGTCCCGCTGAAGATATCGAAGGCATATTTGAATACGATCCGGATTACATTAACGAACTATTTGAAGCCATGAGGAGGTAATAAGCATGCCGAATTTGATACCAGAAAAATTTATAAACTTTGCAGTCTACATTGACGGTTTTGACGAGTCCGGAATCGCTGACGGGACATTACCGAGTCTCGAAGCTATGACAAGTGAAGTCAAAGGCGCGGGCATTGCAGGTGTAGTCGATTCACTCGTGTTAGGTCATTTCAACAGCACGACTCTTAGTCTTAAATGGCGAGCAACTCCGAGCAATTTTTATGTGCTTGCGAACGAGATAACTCACATGATAGACATTTACGGCGCTATCCAGCAATACGACGCTGGCTCAGGGACTATGCGTGCAGTTCCGTTACACATTTTTTGCCGGGCTATCACTAAGAAAAATACTTTGGGGAATCTCGTAGTAGGCGATTCACAAGAGTCCGAGACTGAACACGAAGTATATTTCATAAAAATTGAGCTCGACCATATTGAACGATTAATGCTCGACAAGTTCAATTACATTTATCGAGTAAACGGCGTTGATTATCTTGCGGAAGTAAGACGCGCCCTCGGAAAATAATAAATGCAGGAAATAGATTTAATTCTTGACAAACCTCAAGAAATAAATTTTGCTCCGGTTAATGAGTTACAGGAGATTTTACAGAATGTGCGGACTATCCTCACGACGTACAAATTTTCTGTACCTCTTGACCGCGAATTTGGAATCAGCGCAACTTTCTTAGACGAAGCTCAACCCCGCGCAATTGCATTATTATCGAGTGAGATTGCTGAAGCGATAAATTTATACGAACCCCGCGCGAAATTACGAGAAATAAATTTTAACGGAGACTCAGACGGCAGATTTTACCCAGTTATACGAGTGAGGCTGAATTTAAATGAGTGAACAGGCAAGTATTTCAAGATTTGGCTATGTGAGTGATTATGACCCTACACGGCATATGGCGCGAATTCAATTCCCGGACAAAGATAATTTAATTTCAGGTTGGCTTCCCGTCAGTGTGAGAAATTCTTTACGCAATCATGATGAACATCATTTAGACATTGGCGAACACGTTTTTTGTGTCATGCAGGGTAATGGACTTGAGTCTGGCTGCGTCGTGTGTGCGGTTTATGACGATACTAATAAATCTCAAGTCGGCGATAAAGATAAACGCGCGATAAATTTTTCGGACGGCTCCAGCATTATTTATGACCGCGCAAATAATGAATTGAACATTAACAGCGTGAAGAATATTAATATCACGGCCGGACAAGATATCACGATTACTGCGAAAAAGTGTAATATTAATTTCACTGATGGTGCGAGTATCAGCTATGACACTGCAAGCAAAGAATTAAATATTTCTTCGCGGGATAAAATTTTTATTCGTTCCAGCAACTATATTGAAATTAGCGCCGATTCTCTCATAAAGTTTGAAGCTCCCGTTATTGACCAGTAAATTATATTCGCGCTTCCTGGGTGGGGGGT
>JAFSXS010000072.1 GCA_017443945.1 Synergistaceae bacterium | reverse complement strand
CAATATTCAATTTGTCAAGAGTAAATTGCGTATTCATGAGTGCATTATATCACACGTTTTTATTTGCGCTAATAGTGAATCACATTTTCAGACTCTCTAATGCGGTTTATAATTTTTTCTGACTCAGGACTCGTAAAAAATTTATATGTGCAGTCCGGTACAAGCCCCCTAATGCGTGAAAAATCGCCGTCTTTTATTGCCTGCCTGATTATTACTTGGCAGTCTGCCTCAGTTTTTCGCGGAATAATTACGCATTTAATATTATGTCATGAATCAAAGAGGGTCAATGCGTAAAATTTTATTTATTCAGGAACGGACGCAAATAATTTCATACGTTTTTGGACGATATTATATTTTGGGTTAGCTTGCATGATTAAGTCGGCCATTACTTTGGGATCATCGGGCAAATGATACGTACATAATGCTAATTTAGGCGCAAATTCACGCAAAACTCCTTGAGCACCTTCTAACATATGACGCTCAAAGCCTTCAATATCGGATTTAATGAAGTCGACTCGGGGTAAATTATTTTCGTGAACAAAATCGTCAAGTTTGACAGTTTCTACAATAGTTGATGTCTCTTGCATATTTTCGTGGGGCTTGTTCATTAAAGCATTTCCGCCGGAATTACCGTCAAGATTTACAAAAAGTGTCGAGCTGGTATTCTCATTTGATAGACCTTTTTTGACGGGAATAATATTTTTGTTGAGTTTAGCTGTCTGTTCGAGATATGCAAATGTTTTATCAACCGGTTCAAATGCGTAAACGGCCTCTGCACCTCTTACAGAAGCATACGCCGCAAAATCTCCTATCCAGCTGCCTGCGTCGATTACAATATCACCGGGTTGAACTGTAACATTTACTTTATCATTCACAAGCCCGTAAAGTCCCTCACACAAAAATTTGTCGTACCTATCATAAATTATTTCGTCGTATTTGTCCTCACAATTTATATAAGAATAAAATGTATCAGGCAAAATAGCTTCTCTAAATAATTTTTCGTCGCTGGGTTCAAGAATGGGGATTCTAACATCTTTTATTTGATAACAATTTCCCCTGAGAAAAACTTTTCTGAATCGTTTGGGGAGCGAATCGAGATAAAAATTTGTCTTCTTCCCGAATGCTTCAAATATTCTGTCAAGGTACATATAACAAAATTCTTTAAATCCGCCGTTATTTTTTCGTAATGTCCCGATTCTGTATCGGAAAGTTCTAATTATATGCAAAGTAAATCACTCCCATAAAAATTTAACGCCCCGCCGCACACACGACAGAGCGTCAATATTTATATTTACTGCTGATGAATTATTATTGTGATAGTTATAATTATCTCGACAAGTTATTAATAAGCATAATAATATCCTGATACCTGATACCTGATACCATTATGCGGCCAATATTCAATTTGTCAAGAGTAAATTGCGTATTCATGAGTGCATTATATCACACGTTTTTATTTGCGCTAATAGTGAATCACATTTTCAGACTCTCTAATGCGGTTTATAATTTTTTCTGCTTCAGGACTCGTAAAAAATTTATATGTGCAGTCCGGTACAAGCCCCCTAATTCGTGAAAAATCGCCGTCTTTTATTGCCTGCCTGACGTTTGACGCGCTTATTACTTGGCCGTCTGACTCAGTTTTTCGCGGAATAATTACGCATTTAATATTATGTTCGGGCAGTTTCTCGGACATGATTTTATTGTAGATTCCTGTAACTAAACTTTTTGGCTCATCACCGACGTAACGCGAATTAATGCCGAGTGAGTTAGCAATCTTTACAAATACGCTCAAATCCAAATTTGCGTGACTCTCGATTACTGCGCTGTCGTCCTTCTGGAAATAGCTGGGGAAAGTTGCACTGCTGATTATATACGGGCCTGTGTCGTGATAAATTATATTATGTAAATGGCTTGTTCCCTCGATGACTAATTTTTTTCTCACGTCAAATGGAATTAATGAAGCATCCTCGCTGACTATGAACAAATGCAAAATATCATTTTCCCGTGAAGCAGTCTCTATTAAATATTGATGTCCGAGCGTGAAAGGATTAGCATTTACAACGAGTGCCGCAATTTTTCCGCCGTCTTTCTTTGTTTTCGCGAGTTCTGACAAGTAATCGTTAAAACCTGTGCGCCGATTTTCCATGAACACAATTTGATTATCGACCCTGACAATTTCGTAAAAGCCTAAGTCCCCGAAAAATTTTGCAGAATCGCACTTAGTATACAGAAATAAATGATAAATTTTGCGCTCGTATTCATATTGCACTAAATGCGACACGATTTCATTCATGAGTCCTTCGCCCTGATGAGATTTGCTCACGGCCATACATCGTAAAGTGTTCCCGAAACAGCTGCCGGTTGCGATAACGTTATAATCATCGTCATAAATTGCGCAGGTGTAATCGAGATTTTTATCACGCCTGATACCTTCAGCGAGCAATAATTTATCAATGGCTGCATTTGCTCTCTTGTCGGACTTATAAATTTTGGAGACGGACATTTTTTGACACTCCTTTATATTTACTTGTGAAAAATTTTAAACAGTGTGATATAATTCTGCAAGTGTTGAAAAAAGGAGAATTGGCCGAGCGGTCGATGGCGGTTGACTTGAAATCAATTGAGGTGCAAGCCTCCGGGGGTTCGAATCCTCCATTCTCCGCCAGAATATAATTCAGATACAATCTGTTCAAGATATAGAGCCTGCAATGAAGCGGGCTTTTGTGTTATTGTTATTCCAACAAAATATATACATCACTGTGCAAGAAAAATTTTATATTAGCTTTTGTAGAGCCAACAAAGAAAGGAGTAATAACAAGGCAAAAGCGCAAAAGCTGCATGATTCGTGATGAACGAGGCTTATATTTGCGTATTGATTCATATTGGATTTTGCGTTACTGGGGAAACAAGAAAGAACATAAACTCTAAGCAGTAAAAGTTTTGCATCTTCGCGCAAAAAATTATTTCAGGCGTAATTATACTGCGGCCAACGAAAGCAGACATTGACGCACAACCGGCACCGCTATAAGAATTGCATTTGTTTATATATTACACTAGAATATTCATAAAATTTTATATATGAGGTCATGAAGTATGCTCAAAAAATTTTGTCTTGTATTATTATGCGCTCTGGTGTGTAGTTCGCCTGTTCACGCGTTCGGGATTTATTCTTTTGATAATTATAATCAATGGGAACATTTTGATCAAAGAATGATAGTATTCATGCAGGACGTTTTGAAATTAGCAAATAATATAGCTGCGTTCAATAAGCCTATTTTCGAGACAAAATTAACGCGTCAAGAACGAAAATGGTTCGATATGGGCGACGACGAGGGAGAATATACGCCGATAATATATAATAGAATCTGGGCAAAAGATAAAACGCTTGTTCTAGGTGGTGCAAGAAGTGATAAAAAATTTCATGCGTCATCATTCATTACTGTAGACCCTGAAATAAAATTTACCGGCGGGATTCATGTAGGAGCAAGCACAAGAGTATTAGAAAAATTTTTCGGGAAATCTCTAGCTTCAATGACTCAGAATAACAACGGCGTAACGTCTGTAGAACTCATGGTAAACGACGCAACAGAGCCCCCGTTATGCGACGTGAGAATAATTTTCAAGAACGGCGTTATAACAATGATTAAATTTGATTCAAGTTTGGACATGAGAGAAACAGGACAAATCGCTGATAAATGGATGTTCGCAAAAAGTACTATGTCATTTGCAAGAAAACAGGCGCAGAAAATGGGATTCCCTGCACCCTATTTTTATGACAGTGATATTAATTAACCGGCCTTATATAACGTCCATGAACCCACGCTGATGAAGAGTCGTCGTCGGGGTCTTCGATTTCATACCAAATTTCGCCGTCAACAGAAGTCTGCGATAAAACAGTAACTCTATCGCCCTTGAAAAGTCTTCCGATTATTTCAGATTCTGTGTCAGGGCCCTCACGATAACGCACATAATCGCCGGTGCAGACTCCGCGCGCCGGGAAATCATTAAATCTTCGTGCTGATTCTGATATTCCCGCAAACATGAACACGAACACGAGAACAAGTGCTAAAATTTTTCGCATGATAACAATTCCTCCTGTAATTAAATTTTTGCTCTATAATTTTCGCGTATTATTGCGATGCTGACAAGTTTATTATTTCGCATTACGTGCCATATGTCAAAGCCGTTAACCCTTTTTGCCCTGCTATTTTTTGCGATTGCTGCGCATGTGTGCATGTCTAAAATTTTCCCGTTGCATAATAATTTGCCGTCTTGATTTAACTGCGCTATGTCTTGGCCGTTGTTGAGATAAAATTTTTCTCCCGCAAAAAAATATCCCGCTGAAATCATTTCTTGCATTGAGACTCTTTTGGGCTTGATGTCAAATTCTGCGCGTGAAATATCAGAGTCTTCAAATTCTATAGAGTCTAATCTCATTTTGCCGGCCTCACAGTATTTATTATCAGCTTCTATCATGATGTAACGTCTTCCGAGTTTTTTTGCTGCAGCTGCTGTTGTCATTGTGCCTGCGAAGGGGTCAAGCACTAAATCATTTAATCGCGAAGAAATTGCTATGATTCTTTCGAGTAACTGCAGGGGCTTTTGTGTCGAGTGTAATTTATTCCCGTCAGAATCTTTTAATCTCTCACTGCCCGAACAAACCGGAAATTTCCAGATAGACCCCATTTGATGATGATTTGAGTCAATATTTAATTCTTTAGCGGTCTTATAATTGAATGTGAATCGCGAATTTTTTTCACGTGCTGCCCATATTAAAGTCTCGTGGCTGTTATTGAGTCTCGTTCCCATAAAATTTGGCGTGGGATTGCTTTTTTGCCATATAACGTCATTTATGAGCCAGTAATTTAATTCCTGCATGATTGCCCCGATTGTGTAAATGCACTGCATAGAGCCTATAACCCATATTGAGCCGTCATGCTTTAGGAGTCTTCTGCATTCACTGAGCCATTCGCGCGAAAAATTTTCGTAATCAGCAAGAGACTCGAATTTATCCCAGTAATCATTGCAGCCGTTGAACTCTGTACCTTCGACTCTGTGTAAAACTTTGCCGGTTCTCATCCAGTAGGGCGGGTCAGCGAAAATTAAATCTATGCTTGAGGACTCGAGAGTCTTTAAGTATTCGAGTGAGTTGGCGTTAATAATTACGTTTTCCATGATAGATAATAGCCTCCTAATGTATAATATATAATATCACATAAAATTTGGTGAATTTAATGGCTGATTCAGTTGTTGATGTGTTTATGCTGCGACTAACGGGAGCAGCCAATGACGCGCAACCGGCCCCGGTTGTAAAAAAGGTTTTTGCCTTTGACTTTGCATTTGCTGACAAATTATTCAGACGGGAAAATATAATTTACTTGATCGAACAGAAGATTCGCGATGACCACGACAGCACAAAGAAGAGAGGCCAATATAATAATTTCCGCGAAAAATTTTTATCACTAGCTGAAATTTACCCTGACTGCGAAATAAAAGCTGTGATGTGGTTTATTGATGACAGCCTCAAGAAGAACCAAAAATTTTATAACGAGCAGGCCGCTTCAGAAAAATTTTATCGAGTCAACGTTTATATATTATACGGAATAGAATTATTCACGAAAATTTTCAACCGTCTAGACATTTGGCAGGAAATTTGCGGCCATCTCACACGCAATAAAAACGAGCGCAATAACGAAATATTATTTGCACTACGGAGACTCAAACGCGAAAATTTTTCACTCTTCAATAAATTATTAAACTCTCCAGAATATAATCAATTACGCGCAGAATTATTCCCGACAAAAATTAATCTCAACCGCGCATAAAAATTTTAATCGCATACAAAAAATTTTTTCTCCGTGAAATATTGCAAACTCTTTAACGAATCAACATTTTTGTAGTTGTAAATGTAGTTGTAAAATATTTATCTTGCATTCAATCGCGTGAATAAAAAAGTGTGAGATTTATTGACGTTTATTATAGCAAAAAAATTGCCTCCCGCCGAAAAATTATATCAACGAGAAGCAAAATATTTTCGTAAAAACTTTTATGCAAATTTATGCTACTGTAATATCTTTGCAGAGATAAACATCTTGTACTGCATTAATAATTTGTACGCCTTCATTCATTGGACGCTGGAAAGCCTTACGACCGAGAATTAATCCCATTCCGCCGGCTCTCTTGTTGATTACTGCTGTTCTTACTGCCTCGCTTAAATCACTTGCACCGCCCGAAGCACCGCCCGAATTAATCAAGCCTGCACGACCCATATAACAATTTGCAACTTGATAGCGCGCTAAGTCAATCGGATGATCCGTCGTTAATTTCTCGTACATTTCCTTTGACGTTTTTCCGTAACCTTTGCCCATCGCTAAGTAACCGCCGTTATTTTCGGGTAATTTCTGCTTGATGATGTCTGCTTCGATTGTTACGCCTAAATGATTTGCTTGTCCGGTTAAGTCTGCTGAAGCGTGATAATCTGTTACAACATCGTCTTTCTTGATCTTGAACGCAGAATTTCTCAAGTAGCACCATAAAATTGTAGCCATTCCCATTTCATGAGCTTTATGGAACGCTTTAGAAATTTCCTGAATCTGACGAGTCGACTCCGGGCTGCCGAAATAAATTGTTGCTCCTACTGCCACTGCTCCTAAATTATAAGCCTGCTCGACTGACGCAAATAAAACTTGATCGAACTGATTCGGATAAGTCAATAACTCATTGTGATTTATCTTGAGAACGAACGGAATTTTATGCGCATATTTTCTCGCGACTGAACCAAGAACGCCGAGAGTCGTTGCTACAGCGTTGCAGCCTGCTTCCATTGCAAGTTTAATAATATTTTCCGGATCGAAATAAATCGGATTAGGCCCGAATGATGCACCCGCGCTGTGTTCGATTCCCTGATCTACGGGCAAAATCGAAATGTAACCGGTATCTGCGAGTCTGCCGTGACTAAAAATTGTCTGCATTGCGCGTAAAACTTGTATCGGTCTGTCCGAGCAGCTCATGACTCTGTCAACAAAATCTGCGCCCGGAAGTGATAATAAATCCTTTGAAATAGTTTCGCACTTGTGAGTCAATAATGACTCTGCCTCTGAACCTAAGAGTGCTTCAATTTTTCCTAATTCCATAATTAATAAAGCCTCCTTTTATTCTTTCGCGAACATTATACAACCTTCAGCAATTACTAACACGCCCGACGCAATTAATCCGCAGCCTATGACCATCATTACAGATAAAGCACTCACAATCGGCGACAAGCACATTAACAGCGCAACAAAAATTAACGCCATTCCATCAATAAGCATGAACCACCAGCCGCGAATTTTTCCTCCTCCAAGCCACAAAGCCGCGCACGTTCTCGAAATTCCGACGGAAAACAGCCAGAAAGCTACTGCAAACGGGATTATAAATGCTGTCATGCCGGGCTGAAGAAATAATAATATTCCCGAAATTAAATCAAGAATCCCCCAGACTATGAATCTTTTAAGCCTGAAATAATAAAATCCCGAAAATAAATTCAACGCCGACGCAATTAAACCTATTCCGATAAAGAATCCTACTGACATTAAAGCGTCTTCAGGATGATAAAGAGTCAATGCTCCCAGCAAAATTAATATTATGCCGTTGATGTAAAAATTTATGCGTGAAGTTCTCATAATTAGTTGCCCTCCGATAATAAATTATTTAAGTCATTATAAACCTGTTCGCGCGTTTGAAATTGAATCCCCTTGAAGCCGCACAAAATTGCAGCCTGAACATTTGCGGACAAATCATCAATGAAGACACATTCAGACGGGATCAAATTATATTTTTTCGCGAGAGTGTCATAAATTTCGGGGTCAGGTTTCAATAATTTAACGTCGCAGGAAAATATACCCCCGTCCATTAACGGCAGAAAGTCTAACACATCGGGATTTGCATTCATCACAAAGCGTGAATAATTTGACAAGTAATAAATCTTATAGCCGCGAGCTTTTACACTTTTGAGCCATTCGGGAGTCTCCGGACGTTTGCTTAATGTTTCGCCGACTCGTGAAAAAATTTTATTGAACTCTTCATCATGGCCGGGGGCTGCGTTTCTTATGGTGTCAAAAACTTTTTGGGGATCGTCGCCGGCATCGAGTCTGTCCCAGCGTCCATTACCCCAGACGGCATTATTTAATTTAGCGATTAATTCATCTTGGCCGGGAAATAAACTTTGCATGTAGCCCGACCAGTTGAAATTTATTAAAACATTGCCGATGTCAAATATTACGTTCTTGATCATGAAATTTTTACTCCCAGAGATTTAAGCTCATTGATATTTTTCTTGTGTTCGTCTTCATTGACCCACGCGAGACAATTTGCAAATATTTCTACATTATGACCGGATTTAATGAGAGCTAAGATACTTTCACGCACGCAAAATTCGCTTGCAATTCCTACGACAATTACATTTTTGCCGATTACATCACAAATTTTTTGACCGGACTTATTTTTTGCCTCAAACGCTGAATATTCCTCGACTGAGTCATTTTGTCCCTTGTAATAAATATTTTCATCGTTGGGACGCTGTGAAGGATTCTTTATTTGCTGATAAAAAATTTCGTGAATCTCTGCCCCGTGAGTATCTGCTTGACAATGAACCGGCCAAGTTCCGCCATTAGGGATATAACTGCAATGCTTTGGGCTGTGAGCGTCGGCTGAGTAATAAATTTTTGCGTCCGGGTGAGAGTTTATGAAAGCAGCAATATTTTTCACGGCCTCATCCGAGTGAGCGCAGGCAAGAGACCCGTCAATAAAATCGTACTGGCAGTCTACTACTAATAATTCTGTCATGGGAAAAAATTTCTCCTTTCGTTATAGTAAATCTTCAAGCATTCCCATATATTTATTATAACGAATATACTTGAATAACTGTAAAACTTTTGCTGCGACCAACACGAATTTGACTTTGCTATAACAAATCTTCAAGCATTCCCATATTATTAATTATCGCGAGTGAGTCATTAATTATCTGCATAAATATAGCACAGCCTGTACCTTCGCCGAGTCTCATTGATAAATTAAGTGCTGGAGTCAGATTCAAAAATTTTGCGGCATAATTATAAGCAGGTTCTAAAGACTCATGAGACGCAAACATATAATCACGGCATAAATTATTTAATCTGCAGGCCAACAACGCAGCAGCAATCGATATAACCCCGTCAATTATAATTGGAACGCGATAAACTGCACCGCCGATAAATATTCCAGTCATTGCAGCAATGTCAAGCCCGCCCACGCAGGAAATAATATTTATTGGGTCAGTAAAATTTTTCTCGTGAAGTGCAAGAGCTTCGAGAATCACATTTTTTTTGCGCGAAAATTTTTCGTCGTCGAGTCCTGCACCCCGCCCGATTAGTGAAATATCGCGTGAGTTCAAAGCCGCCATTATGCAAGCAGCTGCACTAGTTGTGTTAGCCATTCCTACTTCACCAGTGCCGATTAAATTAACTCCGTCAGATTTTGCCTCGCCGACAAGATTAACTGCGAACTCGATAACTTTTTTTGCTGTCTCGTAAGTCATAGCGCGTGAATGCAAGAAATTTTCTGTGCCGTTTTCCATGAATTTATGAGTGCAAATATTTTCGTGAGGAGCTAAATTTTTTACTCCTAAATCGTAGAGTCTTAGTTCTGAATCTGCCTGACGAGCTAAAATATTTATTGCTGCATTTTGTTTTATTGCGTAGACCTGCATTAATTTGCGCGTAAAATCTTGAGGCGATGAACATACTCCCTCGTTGTAAATGCCGTTATCAGCTCCGAATAAATATATAGCTTTTCGTGAGATAAAATTTTTTGCCTGACCTGTGATACCTGCTATTTTGATTGCGATATTTTCGAGTTGGCCGAGACTCCCTGAAGGCTTAACAAATTTTGCGTGAAGTTCTCTAGCTTCGTTCATTGCGTGAGAGTCGAGAGATTTAATATTTTGTAAAGCGTTGTAAAGATTCATTATTTCACCCTTGTTATTATTAATGCAGTTATTATAAAATTTTTTCGGGAAGCATGACAAAATATTTTTGTTGTATGTGTGCGATCTGTTGTTTTATCGCCTGTAATTATAAATGAACGTTTTCGAAAGATTTTATTAAATTTTTCCTTTAGCGCCATTATCGAATCGCAGAAAAATTTTGTGCAAATATAAGCTATAATAATTTAATCAGATTCAAAACTTTTATATTTATTGAGGGGAGTGTTTGTATCAATATGAACCTGCCAACGTTTTTAGGCGGAGTCCATCCACCTGAGGGCAAAGCTCTAACAGAGAATAAGGCAATAGAAATTTTGCGGCCTGAAGACTCTCAAGAGTTCATTTATCCGTTATCACAGCATATCGGCGCACCCTGCACACCTATTGTAGCGAAGGGCGATGAAGTCAAAGCCGGTCAAAAAATTGCAGACACAGACGCATTTGTATCAGCTCCGATTTTCTCGGCTGTATCGGGAATCGTGAAAGATATTGCGCCTCACATGACTGTAGCAGGAAGTATCGAGAACTGCATAATTATCACCAGCGACGGAAAATATACGCCTGCACCGTCATTGCTTGATGAATTAGGACACAAGCCCGCACCTAGTGAGTACGTGAAATTAATTCGTTCTGCCGGCATTGTAGGACTTGGCGGAGCATGTTTCCCGACTCACGTAAAATTGTCGCCTCCTGCCGGAAAAGTTATCAAATGGGTAATTGTCAACGCTGCCGAGTGTGAGCCGTATTTAAGCTGTGATAATCGCTTAATGATTGAGTCGCCCGATGAAATTATTCGCGGTCTTGGTTATGCACTTGAGATTTTCCCGGAAGCAAATGGAATCATAGCAATCGAGAACAACAAGCCCGAAGCTATAAAAACTATGACCGAACACAATAATAATGCGCGAATAAAAATTATGCCTCACACCGTAAAATATCCTCAAGGCGCAGAAAAAATGTTAATCTGGTCAGTAACGGGTCAAGAAATTCCAGTTGTCCCAGCTTTACCGGCTGATGTAGGCTGCATAATTCTCAACACCCGCACGACATGGCAGATCTGCAAAGCTATTGAAGAAGGAAAGCCCTTAACCGAGCGCGTAATTTCTGTAACGGGAGACGCAATCTCAGAACCCAAAAATTTGCAGGTACCTCTTGGAATTTGCGTAAGAGAATTAACAAATGCCTGCGGAGGATTCAGAGATGAACCCGTGAAAATTCTTGCAGGCGGGCCTATGATGGGTCTTGCAATGCGTTCTATTGATGTACCGGTCGTAAAAGGCACGTCGGGAATCTTGGCATTAACTAAGAAACTTGCTTACTTGGCCGAAGAAAGCGCGTGCATAAGGTGCGCAAAATGTGTCGAAGCCTGTCCCATGCACTTAGAACCGACATTTTTAGATCACGCTGTAAGACGCAGAGATTATGAAACTTTCGAGGCTCATTCCGGCATGAATTGTATCGAGTGCGGTTGTTGTGCATATGTCTGCCCGGCATCAAGACATTTGACTCAGAGCTGCAAAGACGGTAAAGCAGCAGTAACGGCCGCAAGACGTAAAGCAGCAGCAAAAGCAAAACAGGAGGCGAAATAATATCATGTCAAAACTTGTAGTATCTTCTTCACCTCATGTGCATTCAGAATTTAGTACACGCAAAATTATGGGCATGGTAATACTTGCTTTAATTCCGGCGGGAATAACAGGAACATATTTTTTGGGCTTGAGATCTCTTGCAGTAATAGCAGCCTGCATAATTGCATGTGTATTAAGTGAATTTTTCTGGAACAAATGCGTAATGAAGCGCAAAAACACTATCAATGATTTATCAGCAGTAGTAACGGGATTATTGCTCGCTTATAATTTGCCGCCGACGATTCCAATTTGGATGGCCGTTTGCGGGAGTATATTTGCGATAATAATCGTCAAAGAATTTTACGGCGGTATAGGCTGTAATATCGTGAATCCTGCCTTAGCTGCACGCGCAATGATGTTAATTTCGTGGCCTACAGCTATGACAACATGGACAGTGCAAGGCGTATCGGGTGCAACTCCTTTAGCAGCAATGAAGGCCGGAAGCGTCGCAAATATTCCTTCATTCTGGAACATGTTAGCTGGAAATATGGGCGGCTGTATTGGTGAAACGAGCTCAATTTTGTTAATTATCGGCGGAATTTATTTAATCTGGGAAAATGTTATCTCGTGGCGTATTCCGTTGACTTATATATTAACGACTGCGATTTTAGCGGCATTGTTCAAACACGGCGGATGGATGTACCCTCTTCATGAAATAGTAACAGGCGGTTTATTACTGGGTGCTATTTTCATGGCGACAGATTATACAACTTCACCGATGACGGAAAAAGGACAATATATTTACGCGTTTGGGTGCGGTTTACTTACTGCATTAATAAGAACGTTCGGCGGTTATCCTGAAGGAGTCTCATACTCGATTTTAATCATGAATGTAGCTGTGCCGTTGATTGATAAATATACTGCTCCTGTAGTCTTGGGTGCGCCTAAGAGCAATTTTTTCAAGAGAATGGGAGGTAAAGCATAATGTCAGAAAAAGTAAATGACTCTGTATCCTTCAGCGATGTTCTCAAGAAAGCTGTACATTTAGGCGGGACTCTATTAGCTGTTACGGCTGTTACGGGCTTGATACTGGGACTCGTGCAGAATTTTACGGAGCAGGCAATCAAGCAGACTGAATTAGCAGCAAGAAACGCAGCATTTCAAAACGTTATGCCCGACGCAAAAAATTTCACAGATTATGACGTAAAATCAGATGAATTTGTCGCAGCAGTCTATAAAGCAGATAACGACTCTGGGCTTGTGGGCTGGTGTTTGTCAATAAATTCTAAAGGTTACGGCGGAATAATTAATTTCATCGTCGGAGTAACTAAAGACGGCCAAGTCAAAGCGATAAATATTTTGAGTCACTCGGAAACGCCGGGACTCGGTGCAAAATCTACAGAACCGGAATTTTACGAGCAATTTAACAATAAAAATTTATTCCCGTTGAAAGTAGTTAAGGGAGCCGCAAGTAATCCCGACGAGATCGCCGCAATTTCCGGAGCAACAATCACATCAAATGCAGTAACAAGCGGGGTAAATGCTGCTGTCGAATACTGGAACGCTAATTTAAAGGGGGTTAATTAATTTGGCACAGAACAATTTTAGAATCATTACAAACGGGATTTTATCGGACAACCCTACATTTGTGCAGTGTATTGGGCTTTGTCCTACTTTGGCTGTTACAACGAGTGTAGCAAATGGTCTCGGAATGGGCATAGCGGCGACTTTCGTATTAATTGCGTCGAATGCAGTTATTTCGCTGTTAAGAAAAATTGTCCCTGATGAAGTAAGAATCCCTATTTTTATTGTTGTTATAGCCGGATTTGTTACGGTTATAGAGTTCTTGATGAAAGGTTTTGCGCCCGAATTAAATAAATCGCTGGGAATATTTATCCCGTTGATAGTCGTAAATTGCATAATTCTTGCGCGTGCGGAGGCCTTTGCGTCGAAAAACGGCGTGTTTGCTTCAATTCTTGACGGTGTAGGAATGGGACTCGGTTTTACAATTGCGTTAATGTTTCTCGGCTCGATTCGTGAAATTTTCGGCGCGGGCACATGGTTTGGAAATCCTGTAGTGAGCTTTGAACCTGCAATGTTAATCGTACTTGCTCCGGGAGGTTTTATCGTTCTCGGTTGTTGTATGGCTGCATTTAAGGCGATTCAGGCAAAGGCAAAGGGACTCGGCGCGACTCCTGCTGAAGCAAAAACGGGCTGCGGGTGCTGTGCTATGGCTAAATTCTGCGGCAAAACTGAATCCGAGAAATCAGAATGTGAGGCGAAATAAATTATGACAATGACAGAATTATTTTTGCTGTTCTTAAGCTCAATATTTGTACATAATATTTTGTTATCGCGATTCTTGGGTTGTTGTCCGTTTATGGGTGTAAGCTCGAAATTAAAGACTGCTCAAGGAATGGGCGCGGCTGTTGTATTTGTTATCGTGTTAGCTTCATTAATGACGTGGCTGACATATAATTATCTGCTTGTGCCTCTTCATCTTGAATACTTGTACACACTTTCATTTATATTAGTAATTGCTGCACTCGTTCAATTTGTAGAGCTTGCGTTGAAGAAATTAAACCCGACTCTTTATAAATCGCTGGGAATATTTTTACCGTTAATTACGACAAACTGTGCAGTTCTCGGAGTTGCTGTCTTGAATATGAATGAAGGTTACGGGCTTGCGGCTTCACTTGTAAATGCGTTAGGTTCATCACTGGGCTTCTTGCTGGCTATTTCGTTAATGGCAGGCATTCGTGAAAGAATCGAGGAGAACGAAGGAATCCCCGTTGCGTTACAGGGTCTGCCGATGGCGTTAATCACAGCTGGTTTAATGTCGATAGCTTTTATGGGCTTTACCGGCATAATAAAGTAAGGAGGCTTATAAATGAATATTTCACATGTAATGATTGCTCCTCTTGCTTTAATGGGAATAATGGGAGGAATTTTCGGAGTCCTTCTTGCTGTAGCGTCAATAGTTTTTAGAGTACATCAGGACGAGAGAATCGGCTTAATTCGTGCTGCTTTGCCCGGTGCAAACTGCGGCGGCTGCGGTTATCCCGGCTGCGATGGTTATGCTTCAGGAGTTGTTAATGAAGGTGCACCAGTAAATAAATGCTCAGTCGGCGGAGCTGCTGTAACGGAAAAAATTGCGGCAATTATGGGTGTTGCTGCTGGAGATTCTGTCCCGTTAAGAGCGTTTTTACGTTGCAAGGGTACGAAAGAGTGTTCACCTCGTCAATTAGTTTATGAAGGTATCAACGACTGCAGATCTGCTGTAACGAT
>JAFSXS010000071.1 GCA_017443945.1 Synergistaceae bacterium | reverse complement strand
TAATAAAATCTCGTCTTCCAAGCGCAAATATTTTCTACTTCTCAAGCCGAGCCGACGAAGCAGCAGCCCTTACAGCCGGAAAAATTGACGCATTTGCACTCTCTGAGCCTGAAGCAATGTCCGCCGAGTCAGAAAACAGCAAGTTAACATATATTCGTGAGTATATAAATAAATTCGATTTTGCTTACTGTCTCGCGAAAAATAATAAATTGACTCCTGAACTTAGCAAATTTATAGCTGATTTAGAGTCTAACGGCACTCTTTCAAAATGGCGTGATAAATGGTTCAGAGGCACCGACGAGTCGCAGAAAACTCTTGAAGATTATTCGCAGTTACCAGCCAAAAACGGTGTAATAACATTTGCTCAGGACGGAGCGAGCGCGCCATTTGCATATGTACGCGATAATAGAGTCGTCGGTTATGAGATTGAAATATTAGCTAATTTCTGCAGGGAAAAAGGTTATTCGCTCAAAATTGTTACAATGGATTTAAGCGCGATGATTCCTGCGTTACAGTCCGGAAAATGCGACATTGCCGGCGGAGGTGTTGCCGTTACTCCTGAACGCGCAGAAAAAGTTGACTTCACTACACCCGATTTTAACAGCGGTTCTGTCTTGGTCGTGTTGAAATCGCCTGTTCAGCCTCGCCCCTACGTAAGAGATTTTGACGGTAAAAAAATTGCTCTCTCGTCAGTGTCAATATATGATAAGCTCGTCAAAGAAAGATTAAAGCATTCAGAAATATTATATATGGACAATTACGCGAATCAGATTAAATCACTTATTGACGGGAAAATTGACGCAGTTGTTCGCGATGAACCCGAAGCAATAATGTTAAAAAATTTGTATCCTCAGCTTGTCTACACTCAAGACTATTTAACGAGATATGCTAATGCCTTTATCGCTGCTAAGAATGAACACGGGGACTCACTGCTTGCCGGGCTCAACGAATTTATAAGGCAGTCAGAATCTAACGGCACTCTTCAAAAATTGCGTGATGTCTGGTTTAGTGCTGACGAATCAAAAAAAGTTATGACCGATTACGAGAATTTGCCCGATACTAACGGCGTAATAAAATTTGCTGTAGATATTGAGATCCCGCCTTTTGCATATGTGCGCGATAATAAAATCGTCGGCTATGAAGTTGAAATTATGGCTCGTTTCTGCAAGGAAAAAGGTTATAAGCTCGAAATTGAACCCGTTGATTTCAGCGGCATACTTGCAAGTGTTGTATCAGGAAAATACGATCTCGGCGGCAGTGCAATATCAATAACTGAAGAACGCGCGCAGAATGTGAATTTCTCAGAACCCATTTACAGAGGCGGCGGAGTATTAATCGCGTTAAATAACACTATTAAGCCATTGCCGGGCCTGAAAGATTTTGACGGTAAAAAAATTGCGGTCTCAACGGGAAATATTGCAGATAAAGGCGTTCGCGCTATGCTGCCTAATGCAGAAATTTTCTATATTGAGAGCACAGCAAATCAGGTCGAAGCACTTAATAACGGCAAAGTTGACGCGTTCGGATGTGATGAGCCTCAAGCAATGATTGTTGTAGATTCTCATCCGTCATTAACTTACATTCATGAATATTTGATAAATTACGACAACGCGTTTTTTGCCGCAAAGAATGACAAAGGCTCTGAACTCATTGCAGAATTAAACGAGTTCATAAAGCGTGAAGAATCTAACGGGACTCTCGAAAATTTGCGTGATGTCTGGTTTAGTGCTGACGAGTCAAAAAAGGTCATGACAAATTATGAAAATTTACCGGCTGTTAAAGGTGTTATAAAAATTGCTCTGTGCGGTGAAGCTCCCCCGTATGATTATATGCGTGATAATAAGCTGGCCGGTTATTGTGTTGAAATTCTTGCGCGTTTCTGCAGGGAAAAAGGTTATAAGCCTGAATTTAACGTGATTGATTTTAACGCGATAATACCTGCTGTGCAGTCCGGAAAATGTGATTTAGGCGGCGGGGAGTTCTCGATTACTGCCGAACGTGCGGAAAAAGTTAATTTCTCAGAACCTATTTACAGCGGCGGAAGTGTGTTAGTCATCAAGAAGCCCGGATTAAATATTGAGACAGACTCAAGCACAGACACAAGCGCAAAGTTTCAGGAGATCAAGAATTATTTTGCTGAAATATTGAGTGATTTAGAGTCAAGTTTTGAGCGCACTTTTTTGCGTGAGAACCGCTGGCATTTATTCATTGAAGGCACTATAACGACTCTTATAATTACAGTGCTTGCTATTTTATTCGGGACAATTTTAGGATTTGCTGTTTACATGATGTGCAGGCGCGGAAATATTATCGCAAATTTATTCACGAAATTTTTTGTGTGGCTTCTTCATGGTATGCCTATGGTTGTGCTGTTGATGATTCTTTATTATGTGATATTCAGCAGCGTTTCTATTTCGGGATTGTGGGTTGCTGTAATTGCGTTTACTCTCACGTTCGGAGCTTCTGTCTATGCTATGATTCTTTCGGGTGTAGGAGCGGTCGATAAAGGCCAGACAGAGGCAGCACTCGCACTCGGATTCAGCGATATTAGAACATTCTTCACGGTTATATTGCCTCAAGCTGCGTTACATTTTATGCCGTCGTACAAAGCTGCTGTCGTTGAGTTAATCAAAGCTACTGCAATCGTAGGTTATATCGCTGTTCAGGATTTGACGAAAATGGGAGATATTGTCAGAAGCAGAACTTATGAAGCGTTTTTCCCGTTGATAGCTGTAGCAGTGATTTATTTTATTCTCGCTGGTATATTGAATTTATTCTTTGGGAGGATTCATAATAATTTGAAGCCTGAACGAAGAAAGCCGAGTGATATTTTGCGGGGTATTGACACGAACAAGAAATAAAAATTTGTGTGCTGTACCCATTGTCCGCGCTTACTGGGCGGGGAGGGGGGGCAAGGGGGGACG
>JAFSXS010000070.1 GCA_017443945.1 Synergistaceae bacterium | reverse complement strand
GAATCAACTCCGGAAAATTCCGAAGCATTCAAAGCCGGTTACAAAACTATATGCGACATCGGCCAAGAACGAATCAAACGTGCAGCCCGCAAAATTCGTGATGATTTCCCGCTGACAACTTCAGAACTTGATACAGGCTTCCGAGCTTTCAAAGTCGACTCAAGCAACATTAAAGACGTTTATTTATACCCCGATCAATTCAAGCAGGAGACTCTAGAACTCTTAGCAGACAATATAAAGCCCGACCGAACGCCCGATGATTTGTTAATTAATTCAATGCTGCGATTAGGTGTGCCTCTTTCAGCAGCTATCACGAAAAAATTTGTGTTCGGGAAAAAAATTTATCTCGTTGAACATGATGACTCGCCCGTTTACATAACCGCCTGCTTTGATGAAAATCTCAATGAAGACGTTATAACCGAGATAGCCAAGCTCAAGCCCATTTACGCAATTTTTCGCGATAATGGAATAATCAGCGACTCACTCATGACAAATTTCGATCAGATATTTAACACGTACAGCCATGATACTATAAGGAGGGTGATTTAATTGCGTCTGAAATTTGCGCTTCAAGATTTCCAAACGAGGGCAGTAGAGAGCGTAACAGAAATTTTTGCCGGCCAGGGCTATAACGCTGCTAATATAACTGGTCAGGCAGTAGGAGACATTTTTTACACCGGTTATGCGAACGGGAAAATTTTTTTGTCAGACAGTCAATTACTGCACAACATAAGGCGCATTCAGACTCAGAATAATATAAAGCTCTCTGACTCGCTAAATAAGGATTTCGGCGCGTGCGTGCTTGATATAGAAATGGAGACAGGGACGGGCAAGACTTATACGTACATCAAGACAATTTTTGAGCTGAATAAAATTTACGGCTGGAGCAAATTTATCGTGATAGTTCCCAGCATTGCAATACGTGAAGGAGTGCGCAAAAGTTTTGAGATAACGGAGTCTCACTTCATGGAAATTTACGGGAAAAAGGCGCGGACGTTCGTATATGATTCTGATAATTTGCACGAGATAGACGAGTTCAGCAGCGACTCAAGAATCAACGTGATGATAATAAATATTCAGGCATTCAACGCCAGCGAGGCCGGAAAAAATACTAAATCAGCGCGTATAATAAATTCAGAACGGGACGACTTCGGGAGCCGCAGACCAATTGACGTAATCGCCGAAAACAGGCCGGTAATAATTCTTGATGAACCTCAAAAAATGGGAGGAGCTAAGACTCTTGCCGGCATAAAAAAATTTAATCCGTTATTCTGCCTGAACTATTCAGCGACTCACAAGCAGCACCATAATTTAATTTACGTGTTGGACGCTTACGAGGCATATAAGCAAAAATTAGTCAAGAAAATAGAAGTTACATGCTTTGACGTGAAGAATCTGCCCGGAAGTTATAATTATATGTACCTGAGCGATATAATAATTTCTCCGAGCAGTGCACCTAAGGCGAGACTTGAATTTGAGAAGAACGGCAAAAGAATCACGCGCATAATTTCAGCTGGAGATGATTTATTTGCGTTGTCGGGAGAAATGAATCAGTACAGCGGCTTTCGAGTCAGCGATATTGACCCGACTCAAAATATTATGACATTCACGAACGGGAAAATAATTCATGTCGGTGAGGCGATTGGGGATATTTCAGAAAGTTATTTGCGAAGACTTCAAATCCGCGAGACAATAAGGGCGCATTTAGAGAAGGAAAAAATTTTATTTGAGCGCGGTATTAAATGCCTGTCGTTATTCTTTATTGATGAAGTAGCTAAATATCGCGGAGAAAACGCGGAGTACGCCGAAATTTTTGAATCAGAATATAATTTGCTCGTGAAAGAATACATAAATGACGGCACACTTTACAGCAAATATTTGCAGGGCATTGACGCAAAGAGGACTCACGCGGGATATTTTGCAATTGACAAGAAGGGCCGAAAGATTCAGGACGAGAGCAGCAATGTATCAGACTATGATTTAATTTTGCGCGATAAGGAGCGTTTATTGAGTCTAACTGAGCCGGTGAGGTTTATATTTTCACATTCTGCATTGCGTGAGGGCTGGGACAATCCGAATATATTTCAGATATGCACGTTAAAGCACGGTGGAGAGTCATACATTGCAAAGCGTCAGGAAGTAGGGCGTGGCTTGCGTTTGTGTGTTAATCAGGACGGTTCGCGCGAGTCAGATTATGACCTGAACAAATTAACTGTTATAGCTTCAGAAGGTTATAAAGATTTTGTGTCAGGACTTCAGAAGGGCATAATAGAAGATTTGTATAACAGGCCAGTGAAAGCGGACATAGAATATTTCAAGGGTAAAAAATTTATTTATGACGGCCAAGAATTTATTATAAGCGAACATCAAGCAAGAAAGATTCATAATTATTTGCTCAAGAATGATTATATAGATTTGGACGACAATATCACGCAAAAATATCATGATGACCGCGAGAAAAATAATTTTGCGCCCTTACCTGATGGAATAAATGACGGCGTTCATACAGTGATTCAGGCGATATTTGACGTAAATTCAATGATTCAGGACGGCAGAGCAGCAAAAGTTGAAGGCAACCCGTTAAATAAAAATTTTTACCGTGAAGAATTTCAGCGCCTATGGAGTCTCATAAATCACAAATACGTTTATCGGGCAGAATTTGACAGCGAAGAATTAATCACGAAATCTATAGCTTCAATCAATAAAAATTTATCAGTGAGTCAAGTAACTATCACGATAACGACAGGAACGCAGGGAGATTTAACGGAATTTGACACGGCCAAGACTCACACGGAACAAATGAATATTTCAAGACATAGCAGCGTAAAATATGATTTTCTCGGCGATATAGCAAGAGGCACGAATTTAACTCGCAGGACAGCAGCAAAGATTTTATCAGGCATTGAACGTGAAAAATTTTCTATGTTCACGCAAAATCCTGAAGAGTTCATCAAGAAAATTATAACTCTCATCAACGAACAGAGGGCAGCAATAATTATCGAGCAGGTAACTTACAGCAGGACAGATAATATTCATGACATTGCGATTTTCACGGAGCAGAAATTTTCTGAATCACCGCGCGCATGTAGAACGCGTAAAAATGTTCAGACGTTTATTTTTCCTGACAGCAAAGTTGAACAGGACATGACGAAAGATTTAGACGTGTCAGAAGAAGTCAGCGTTTATGCGAAGTTACCGAGAGGATTTAAGATTCCGACTCCTATGGGAAATTATTCACCAGATTGGGCGATAGTCTTTAATGAAGGAGAGAAGCGGGAAATTTATTTTATTGCCGAGACAAAGGGGGATTTATCGAGCCTGCAGTTAAAGCCGATAGAGTCTGCAAAAATAGAGTGCGCGAAGAAATTATTTGATAGTTTGTCAAGTCAGGGCGTTATTTATCATGAAGTAACACAATACAGCGATTTATTGAGGCTCATTCATGAAGATAAATAATTATGTTTCTGTGCCATTGACTTTATTTGTGTAGATATTCAAGAGTTAAGATATTCCACGCACGGGCCGAGTAGTTCCCACCCACCCACCCGTTTAACGTGTATTCCGCGCGATGAATGGGGCTTTATCGTGCAAATATGATAATATTTACATAGGAGGCGAAAATTTATGATAAATAAATCACTATTCGGCACAATGCCCGACGGACAAAAAGTTTATAATTACACATTTATAGACTCTCACGGCCAAAGCGTAACTATATCTGAGTATGCCTGCGCAATAATCGAGACAAAAATTTTAGCTCAGGACGGGAAATTTTACGATGTAACACTCGGCTATGACACGCTAAATGAATACTTGCACGACACAAGAAATTTCGGCGCAACAATCGGACGCTATGCAAATCGAATCGAGGGCGCAAAATTCACACTCAACGGCGTAACTTACCATTTACCGCAAAATAACGGCCGAAACACTTTGCACGGAGGCTTTGAGGGCTTCGGGAAAAAATTATTTTCCGGCAAAATCTGCGATGACTGCGTAGAATTTAAGCTAGAGTCCCCCGACCTTGATAACGGTTTTCCTGGAAATTTCGTATTGACTGCAAAAATTTCATTCGTTGACGGAGCTTTGACCATGCAATATGAATACTCCTGCGACAAAGACACTCCTGCAAGCATTACGAATCACAATTATTTCAACCTCAACGGACACGGACAAGGCAGCATATTAAATCATTCGCTTTTCATCAATGCTGATAAATACTGCAGGGCCAACAATGAATTAATCGCACTTGCTCCGCCTGTAAGTGTTGCAAATACAGCGTTTGACTTCACTCACCCGCGCAAAATTATTGATGGGATATTCACTTATTCGCCCGAATTAATATACGCTAAGGGAGGTTATGATCACTGCTTTGAAATCTTGAATCAGGATAAACCCGCCGCAATTATTACAGGCGATAAAACGGGGATAACTCTTGAAGTTTGTTCAGACATGCCGGCATTGCAATTTTATTCGGGAAACTCAATCGGACACACTTTCGGCAAAAATGGAGCTTATTACAACGATCATGACGGTTTTGCGCTAGAGTGCCAGCAGTTCCCTAATGCAGTAAATGAGCCGTCCTTCCCTGATGTAATAATCAAAGCAGGACAGCTCGTGAAATATTTTATTGCGTATAAATTTGCGTGTTAAATTTTTGCTTTAGCCTCGATAGCTGCCATTAATGACTCAAAAGCTGCGTTAAAAGATTTAAGGCCGTCTTCGAGTAATTTTGCGCAGACAGATTTAATATCAATGCCGAGGGACGCTAATTTTTTCATGTCTGACTCGGCTTCATCTAATTTGCTTTCGAGTGTGAGTGCTGCTTTGCCATGATCAACAAATGCGTCAAGAGTCGCGGGCGGTACGGTATTAACAGTGTCAGGGCCGATTAAGTCTTCAACATATTTCACGTCAGAATATGATTTATTCTTTGTGCCTGTGCTTGCCCATAATGGACGCTGTATAAATTCTTCGCCGTTAAAAAGTGTCTTGAATGCCTGATACATGAGTCTAATTCCGTCGACGGCGATTTTTCCCGTTAAAGAAGTCTCGTTTTTCTCTGCTAATAATTTATCGACTGCTGTATCAACGCGCGACACGAACACAGAAGCGACTGACGCAATATATTTATCGATGTCCTTTGCGCCTGCGATATATGCTTTTGCGACGTTAATATATTGTTCCTGCGAGAAAATAAGCGTTGAATTTACGTTTACGCCGCTTGCAATGCATTCTTTAAGTGCTTCTATGCCTTCAGGAGTTGCCGGAATCTTTATCATCACATTAGGACGATTCAACAAAGCAAATAATCTCTTGGCCTCGCTGACTGTTGTATCTTTGTCTGACGCGATTAACGGGTTGACTTCGAGACTCACATAACCGTCTTTGCCTTGTGTAGCGTCATAGACCGGACGTAAAATATCTGCAGCTGCTCCGACTTCTTGAAGGGTTAAAATCTCGTAAATTTCCGCGCTTGTTTTGCCTGATTTCGCGAGAGTCTTAATTTCTTCGTCATAGTCTTGAGTCTTTGCGATTGCGTTCTCAAAGATTGACGGATTTGTAGTAACGCCGACAACGCCTTTATCGATCCAGCTTTTAAGACCGCCCGACGCAATTAAATCACGGCTTATGTAATCAAGCCAAATGCTTTGCCCTAAATCAAATGCTTCATGAATACTAGTTTTCATGTAAATAATCTCCTACCATTTCATAGAATTTATTGCGGCCTTCTCGATTTCAAGACCTGCTAAATAATGCCTTGTGAACTCCTCAAAGCCTGCTGCTTCTTCAGGAGTCGGACTCACAGCTTCACCCGTCAAGCCTTTAAATATGCGCGAGTCAAGATAATTTTCGAGTTTGCCGCTATTTTTGCCGTCGACCATGTAAGCAGCTAATAAAGCAATGCCCCAAGCTCCTCCCTCACTTGCAGTTGATAAAACACTTACGGGAGAATTTACGGCAGCAGCTAAAATTTTCTGCATTACCAAAGGGGTCTTAAAGAGTCCGCCATGTCCCATAATTTTATCAAGTTTAACGCCTTCATCTTTCAGTAAAATGTCCATTCCTAATTTTACAGCACCGAGAGACGTATATAAATTTACGAGCATGAAATTAGCAAGATTAAATTTACTTCCGGGCATTCTTGCAAATAATGGTCTGCCTTCATTGATGAACGTAATATTTTCGCCTGAATAATAACCGTAAGCAAGCAGGCCCCCGCAGTCTTTATCGCCTTTAAGCGCGTGAGTATATAATTTGTTGAATAATTCACCGGTATCAGCTTTTATGCCCATGAGACCGCAAAACTCGCTGAAAATTTCAATCCAAGCATTTAAATCACTTGTTCCGTTATTAGCGTGAGACATTGCGCAGGGAAATCCGGACGGAGTTGTTACCATGTCAATTTCTCTGTGTAATTTCGAGAGTTTATGTTCAAGGACTATCATTGCGAATGTGCTTGTGCCTGCTGATAAATTGCCGGTTCGAGGAGCTACAGAATTTGTTGCGGTCATTCCTGTTCCTGCGTCGCCTTCAGGAGGACACAAAGGAATCCCTGGCTCTAAATTTCCGGTTTCATCGAGTAACTTTGCGCCTTCAGGAGTCAAATTTCCTGCCTCATCACCAGCAACTAGAACTCGCGGGAAAATCTCACGTAACTTGAAATCATGACCAGATTTATTTAATAACGCGTCAAATTTTGTAATCATTGACTCGTCGTAATCTAATTTTTCAGAATCGATCGGGAACATTCCGGCAGCGTCGCCAATGCCTATAACTTTTTGACCGGTTAATTTATAGTGCATGTAGGCAGCAAGAGTAAAGACTCCAGCAATATTTTTAACGTGGGACTCACCGTCTAATATGCGTTGATACAAATGCGCTACTGACCATCTTAACGGGATATTGAAATCAAATAATTCTGTGAGAATATCGGCTGCTTCAGTCGTGTTAGTGTTTCGCCAAGTCTGAAATGGTGCAAGCTGCTTATCTTGAGAATCTAACGCGATATAACCGTGCATCATTGCGCTAATTCCTATAGCACCAAATTTTTTGGGGGTAATGCCATATTTTGACTCTATGTCTTTGCGTAATGACGAGTAACAGGACTTTAATCCCGCGTCAACGTCTGCAAGATCATACGTCCAAATATTATTGATTAATTTATTTTCCCACTCGTGAGAACCCGACGCTAACACATGGCCGTCATAGTCGATTAAGATAGCTTTTATACGCGTTGAACCAAATTCGATTCCTAATGCAGTTTTCGCGGATAAAATTAATTCTTTAGCGTCCATTTATTTCACCTGCAAAAATTCATTTGCGATTGACTCTGCGTTAATGCCCATTTCGACTCGTACTTGGTCAGAAGTTCCCGACGCTCCATAATGATTTACGCCGAGAGTTTTAATTTTCGGGAGTGTGATTCCTGCGCGTGCTGCCTCAAGAATCATAATTGCGCCCATTCCTGTATTAACGTGATGATCTTCAACGGTGATAATAGGCCCGTTATTAGCTGCTTCCTTAATTGCGTTCATATCAGGATCTAACGGACAAGACACAGCATAGACAGAAACGTTTAAATTTTTCTCACTTGCAAGAATATCAGCGGCCTTCAATGCGATTTGCGCCATATAACCGAGTGCGAAAATAGAGCCGTCTTTGCCATCACGTAATTTAACAGCTTTGCCGTACTCAAATTTATAATCGCCGGAAAATTCTTTAAGACCGTCAATTTTGCTGCGTCCAACTGCAAGACAAATATCACCGGAAGTAGCTAACATCCAGCGGGTCGCCCTGTCAGTCTGATTCGGGTCAGCGGGTACAACTAATTTCCAGCCGAAAGTATTATTAAGCAAGCCTACATAATCAATGCATTGATGAGTCTTCCCGTCCTCGCCGACATCAAGTCCGACGTGAGTCAAAACTGTTTTATTTCCTGCATGGTTAATATCATTGAGTCTCTGCTGATTAAATACTTCGTCGATTCCAAAGACTCCAAAGTCAGCCCATAACGAGACAACACCGGCAATACTCGCAGTTCCTGACATAGTAGCGACGCAATGTTCTTGTATACCGCACTGAATGAAATTATCGGGAGCTTCATTCATAAAGCCGCCGGTCATTACTGAAGGTTTCAAATCGCAGTCAAACACTAAAATTGGAGTCTTGCCCGGTTTCTTATAATTTAACTTGCCTACATCAGCTAATGCCTTACCGAATGCGCCTCGATTGTCCATAACTTTTGCGCCCTCATAATTAAACGGTGTGCCGGTGTCGATAACGGGTGCTGCAGGATAATCAATTTTGCGTCCTTTATAGCTTGGCCCTTGCTTGCGTCGTTCGATTGCTTTTGCGAGAGTCGCGGGGTCTTCTCCTAAGTGCTTCATAATTTCATCATACATTTCGGGCGTTACTGGTTTTCCGTGATAATCGGGTATACCTTCCATTTTTAAGCCGTCTTTGCCGATTACAGTATGACATAACAAAACGCTGGGTTTTCCGTGTGAACCTGCATTCTTGAGAGCGTCATAAATTGCTGCAAATGAATGGCCGTCAACCTCTACAACTTCCCAGCCGTCAGCAGCCCATAACGCTTTTAAATCGCACGGCATTACTTTATTTCTATCACCTGAAATTTGTATATTATTCCAGTCAACGAGAGCAACAAGTCCCGTTAAATTTTCTTTCACTGCTATACGTCTTGCTTCTGCTAACTGTCCTTTTGTCTGGCCTCCATCGCCCATGAGAACATAAACATGACCATTATAATTATTTGCTCGTTGTGCAATTGCGAAACCTGCACCGGCTGAGAGTCCCTGTCCTAAATTACCTGTGCCCCAGTCGATTCCGGGAACTTCGCGCGTTACGTGGCCTTGAAAAGCTGAACCGCAATTTCTGAAATGTGCCATAGCTTCGTCGCGCTCGATAAAGCCCCATTCAGACAAAGCAGCATAAACGCCCGCACTTGTATGACCGTGAGAAATTACGACATAATCACGATTTAAATCGCTGCAATTTTCGGGAGTTAAATTCGCGATTCCATAGACAGATAAAAACATTTCCATACTTGAGAAAGCTCCGCCGGGGTGTCCTGATTTGGCTGCACTTACCATTGTGAGGGCTGCTGCTCTTGCGCGTTTGGCGGCGGCATTGAGTGCGTTGATTTGTTCATTTGAGAGGTGTTCGCCGGTTAATTTCTGTAATGACATGAAAATTTTTACTTCCTTTCGTGTAAAGTTTATAGCGATTTCTTAACGGCATTTTTCCAGCCGTCATATAAATTTATTCTATCAGAGTCAGACATTGAAGGGGAATAACTAACGCGCTTTAGATTCGCAAAAATTTTATCATCATAGAGTCCGCAAGAGAGTCCAGCACAATAAGCCGCACCTATGCCGGATAATTCTTCTGAGTCAGGGATTCGCACGGGAAGATTTAATATATCGCTCTGAAATTGCATTAAATAACTGTTTCTTGTAGGGCCTCCATCGACTCGTAATTCATTAACGGGAACTCCTGAATCTGTACGCATTGACTCTATTATGTCAGTGATCTGATAAGCTATGCAGTCAAGTGCAGCACGAACGATTTCATTTTTTCCGGTTGCTCGTGTCATTCCGACTATACATGCGCTCGCGTGACTCTCCCAGTAAGGCGCACCCAGTCCGGAAAATGCCGGGACTAAATATGTTTTGTCGCCTTTATTTGCATTGCGGGCAAGTGACTCAGTCTCGCCGGGGTTATCAATCAGCTTTAAATCATCTTTGAGCCACGTTATAACAGCACCGGTATAATTTATATTGCCTTCGAGGACGTAATTAATTTTGCCGTTAATTTTCCATGCAAGACTCGTTACGATTTTGCTGCTCATTGCAATTTTTTCACCGATATTCATCATGACAGATGAGCCAGTGCCATAAGTAGCTTTTATCATTCCTGGAGTTAGACAACCCTGACCAAATAAAGCACCATGAGAGTCACCTAATACGCCGCAAATAGGAATTTTTTTATCAAGCCAGCCGTCAAAATCTGTCTCGCCGTAATCGCCGTCAGAGTCCGTAATTTCTGCCATACAATTTTTATCAAGCCCGAAAATATTTAATAATTCATCGTCCCACTTGAGAGTCTTAATATTAAATAATTGAGTCCTCGACGCGTTAGAGTAATCTGTCTTATGACATTTACCGCCGGTTAATTTATAAACGAGCCATGAGTCAATCGTTCCGACAGCAACATTTTTATTTTCCCGTGCGCCTTCTACATTTTGAAATATCCAAGCTAATTTTGCAGCAGGAAAATACGGCGATAATTGAATCCCGGTTTTATCATGAATAATTTGCGAATGTCCCTGCTTTGCGATTTCCTCACAGATTGCAGCACCCCTCGAACACTGCCAGACAATAGCGTTATAAAGAGGCTCACCCGTCGTCTTGTCCCAACATGCTGAAGTCTCGCGCTGATTGCTGATTCCGAGTGCGTAAATTTCTGATTTATCAATGCCGGATTTAGCGACTAAATTTTTTACGACCTCAAGTGTATTAGCGTAAATTTCCCGTAAATCATGTTCGACCCAGCCGAAATTATTTATTATCTGCTTATGAGCTTTATCAGTACGGCAGAGCAAGACCCCTTTGTCATCAAATAATAATGCTTTAGTACCCTGTGTGCTTTGATCTATTGCAAGAATATATTTACTCATTTAATGCCCTCTTTGTAAAGAAATAAACAGCCCCCGATTTGATACGGAGGCCATAAATTTTATTTAAGCAGTTCGCTGACTTTCTTTGCGATTCCTTCTGCATTCATTCCATAGTACGCAAAAACTTCCTGCGATTTACCGGTTATTACTGGCTCATCAGGCAATGAAAGATTTATTACGCGTTTAGGATCGTTCGCGCTGATAACTTGTGCGACCATACTCCCAAGTCCACCAAACGGCGAATGCTCTTCAACAGTGAGAATTAATTTTTTACCCTTAGCAGCGTTTAAAAGTGTCTCGCAGTCAAGAGGCTTTATACAGTACATGTCAAGAACTCCCGCCGAAATTCCCTGCGCCTTCAATAATTCCGCTGAATCTTTCGCAGCCTTCACAAGTTCACCGCAAGCAACTATTAACACGTCCGAACCTTCAGCTAAAGTTACAGCCTTGTCCATCACAAACGGTACATTATTTTCGCTGTAAACGTCTTCAACAGGATTACGGCCGATTCTCACATAAGCGGTCTTGTTGTCCGTTAATAACGCCTCAAATAAGCACCGAGTCTGAAATCTATCACTCGGCAAATAAACGCGCATATTAGGAATTGCACTCATAGCAGCTATATCTTGGCAGGAATGGTGAGTCATCCCTAACGCGCCATAACTGACTCCGCCGGAAATCCCGATTAATTTAACGTTCGTATCAGAATAAGCGCAATCAACTTTACACTGTTCATAACTACGAGTCGAAATAAATGATGCAGGAGAAACCGCAAATGATTTCTTACCGCACGAGGCAAGACCGGCAGCAATGCTCACTAAATTTTGTTCAGCTATACCCACTTCAACAAACTGGGCGGGGAACTCATCAGCAAACGACGACAAAGAAGCAGACCCGCGCGAGTCACTGCAAAGGACAACTACATTTTTATCACGGGCGGCGGCCTCTTTCAAGACTTCACACATTACAGCACGATTCGCAATTTTATTAGCCATTGATTAAAGCCTCCTTATATGCTGCTATATCTGCGGCAATTTGATTATATTCTTCCTGAGTGGGTAATTTGTGATGCCAATTCGCTTTATTCTCGATTAAGGGCGATGCTTTACCCTTCAGAGTCTCGGCAATTATTACTGTCGGACAACCTTTTGTGCGTTCTGCTACATCAAGAGCGTCGCTAATTTGCTGAATATCATTGCCATTCATGATGGTTATAACATTCCAGCCGGAAGCCTCGAATCTTAACGCAATATTACCCGGCGATAAAACGTCGTCAACATTCCCGGAAATCTGCAAATGATTATGATCAACGAACGCGCATAAATTATCGAGTCTGTAATGCCCGGCAGCTGCTGCACCTTCCCAGACAGAACCCTCTGCAAGCTCACCATCACCCATTAACGTATAAACGCGATAATTTTTCTTGTCCATTTTTCCCGCTAGAGCCATTCCGACACTTACTGATAAGCCATGACCAAGCGAACCGGAATTCATTTCTATGCCCGGCAAAGTGTTATGAGGGTGGCCGATATATTCAGATCCGAACTTAGAAAATTTTGCTTTCACTTCATCAAGATTCATAAAACCTTCGTAACTTAGCACAGCATAAAGAGTCTCTACGCAATGGCCTTTACTTAGCACGAATCTATCACGGTCGGGGCTGTCTTGAGTCTCCGGTGTTACGTTCATGCGTTCATAGAGAGTCAATAAAATTTCGGGTTCGCTCATGTCTCCGCCGATATGACCTCCTCCGCCGGCCATAATAATATCAAGTGCATCGCGCCTGATGTCGAATGCTTTAATGCTTAATTCTTTAACGTTCTTAATTTTGCGCATAATTTACACCTCGTCAAATTTTACGTCTTCGCCGTGAAGATACGCTTTTACTTTGTCCTCGATAGGATCATATAAATCTGGCTTGACTCCTATGTACTTGCAGGCTTCATAAACAATCGGCACAATATCGCCGTGAATTGCTGCAACATGATGAATATAAGGCCCCTCGACAACTTTTGCTTCGAGACGCTTTAAATTATTTACCTCAATCCATACATAAGTCCCGCGAGTATAAGGCCCGTCGATTCCCCGTGCATGACCTAACAAAATAGAATATTCTCCGCCGTCGCCATCGAATCTAACAAGACTCATTAATCCGTGTTTAGCTTCTGCACTAACTGCGCCGTTTTCAGGGAATGCAACAGGTACACAAATACTCGGCTTTTCTTTCGCTACAGAAATCGGCCATGGCCCGCAATGTTGTAATAATTCGCCATTATCGTTATCGGGGTGTCTAACTGTCCAGTCAGAGAACATGACTCGGCGTTCATTCATTGAGGCTGCTTCAGCGATTAACTGCGAAATTGTACCGTGAATATCTGTCTCACAAACTACGGGGATTCCTTCTTCATTCAACAAACTATTTGCAGCACACGGCATAATATTAATTTCGTCCTGCAGGGCGTTCCAGCATTGAATCGCTATTGCATTACAGCCGTATTTTTCCGCTAAACTCTTCATTGCTGCTTTGAGTTCGGCAACGTGAGCGAGCGAGTCATCTTCTATCTTGCAAATCATGTTATCTTTGCAGTACTTGACGATTTTAGCAACTTCTTTCTTCTCAGCGCGCCATTTTTTCATTTCTGCGTACAATTCAGGAAGGGGAATCGGCGATAATTGAATATTAAATTTTTCGAGTAATTCGCCCTCGTTGCACATTGTTGACCAGAAATCGAACGGACGCGGGCCAATCTGCAAAATTCTTGTGTGCCTGAAAACTTTTACGACGTTGCAGACCGCAATAAAATCACGTAAACCGCGCTCAAATTCTGGATCCGTTAAATTGCAGTTGTTCATATATGTAAATGGGACTCTGAAGCGCCTTAAAACTTTTCCCGTAGCAAATAAACCGCACTGGCTGTCTCTTAATCGCATTCCTTCTTTGTCAGGTCTCTCATCACGGGGCCCCCATAATAAAACAGGCACGTTTAACTCTTTTGCAAGTCTCGCGCACTCGTACTCGGTCCCGAAATTAGCATGTGGAATAAATAAACCTGCAACATTTTCAGCTTTGAATTTCGCGCAAATTTTTTCGAGTCCGGCATCATCATATAATAAGCCTTCTTCGTTAACGTCGTCGATGTCAACGAAATCAATATTTAATTCCTTGAGTCTTGCGGCCGTGAGCTTCCTATATTCGACAGCAGCAGGAGCAGAGAAAATCGCTCGTCTTGTAGGAGCAAAACCGATTTTTATTTTTGCCGGCGTGTGAGTAATTTCTTTCTCCGCTGATTTCTTGTCAACTTTTGCCGGAGCCTTTGCAGCTTTCTTTACTGCCATTATTAAATCCCCCCTGTAAAAATTTTACTTTGACTCGTTGCGTGCCTGAAGAGCCATTTTCGCTTGTAAATTTCTCTGAGTCTGGTCGATTATGACTGCAAGAATTATTACAGCACCTCTAATTATCTTCTGCCAAAATTCAGAGACACCGCACATTGTCATGCCGTCATTGATTACTCCGATAACAAATGCGCCTACGATTGTCCCGATAATAGTTCCTGAACCGCCCGACATTGAAGTCCCGCCTAAAACTGTAGCTGCGATTGCGTTCATTTCCCAGCCGTCGCCCGATGCAGGATGTGCCGCCGATAATTGAGCAGTGTTAATTAATCCGATCCAAGCCGCACAGAATCCCGAAATAACATAAGCTAAAATTTTGACTCTGTCTGCTTTGATTCCGGAAAGTTTTGCGCTCTTCTCGTTGCCTCCTACTGCTAATAAGTGCCAGCCCGTTGGAGTGCGATTCAATAATAATGCAGCAATTATTGAAAGTATTGCAAAAACGTAAACGCCCGCAGGAATCCCGAACCAGTTTGCGCCAAGAGCCTTTAATCCGACATTGCCGAGTCCTTCAAAGCCGCCGATATTCGGGAAAGTCGCACCACCTGAACGCAAATTCGCGAGTCCCCTGCAAATATACATTGTGCCGAGTGTCGTAATAAAGGCTGCTACGTTTAATTTCGTGATTATGAGTCCATTAACGAGTCCGATTAAGCACCCGATACAAAGCATTAACACAATTATTGCAGGAACAGTAAAATAAATTGTCTTGCCTCCAATTGTGAGTCCTTCTTGAATCAATCCGCCCGCTAACATTCCAACGAGACCGACGACAGATCCGACTGATAAATCAATTCCGCCCGTTATAATAACAAACGTCATTCCAAGCGCGAGAATACCATATAAAGCGACGTGCTTTGCTACCATCGTTAAAGTATTCAGCGATAAGAAAGATTTTGACGCAAAACTGAAGAATATTACAAGCAATATCAACACTATAAATGTACGACCCTTCAAGAGAGTCATAATTAGCTGGCTGTTGTCCTTTTTCATGATAAATTATTTCACCCCGTTTAAATTATGCCGCGCTTTTACCTGTTCCGAGTCCTGCATATGAAGCGCGTACAAGATTATCTTCTGTTATGTCCTGGCCGGTTAATTCAGCTGTGCACTTCCCGTTTGACAATACATAAATTCTGTCTGCAATCGCCATAATTTCTTTAAGCTCGGAGGATATTACGATAATTGAGAGTCCGCGCTCTGAAAACTCGTGAATAATCTCGAAAACTTCAGTTTTTGCGCCGATGTCTATTCCCCGTGAAGGTTCGTCCATTAACAAAATTTCAGGTTTAGTCATGAGACCTTTTGCGATTACAACTTTTTGCTGATTGCCCCCTGAAAGCGAGAGAATCGGCAGTGTTTTATCAGCAACTTTTATGTGAAGTTCTTTAATTTCGTCGTCGACTGCTTTTCCTTCTGCGTTATAGTCCATTAACCATAAATGCGCAAAATTTTCAAGTGATGCAAGAGAAGCGTTTTTGCAGATGTCTAAACTTTGCACGAGTCCTTGTCTTTGTCTGTCTTCAGGAACGATAGCAAATCCCGCGTTTAACTGATCTGCGATTGTGCCGACTCTCATTTTTTGACCCTTATAAAAAATTTCGCCGCTGTGTTCAGGACGCATACCCATCAAGCACTCAAATAATTCACTACGCCCGGCACCTAAGAGTCCATAAATGCCGAGTACTTCGCCTTTCTTGAGATACATATTTACGTCATCAAGCAGCCAGCCTCCGCCGGTTTTGGGAAGATATAAATTTTTGACCTCTAAAATTTTCTCGGCCTTGTCGAGATCTATAGAACGCGTGAATCTGTGATACTGGGTATTTTTTCCGACCATATTCTCGACTATCCACTCAAGTTTTATATCCTTAATATCTGCGTCGGCTACATATTTCCCATCGCGCAAAATTGTAACGTGGTCGCCGATTTCCATAATTTCCTCGAGTCTGTGAGAGATATAAACAATTGATATTCCCTGTTCGAGAAGTTCACGCATAATCTTGAACAAAACTTTTACTTCTGCGGCAGATAATGAGCTTGTCGGCTCGTCCATGATTAAGACCCGTAAATCACTGCTTACGAGATTTCTTGCGATTTCAACCATTTGCTGCTGTCCGACTCTTAGATCGCCAACTAAAGTATTAGGGTCAATTTCGTGTTCAAGACGCTTTAAAACTTTTTTTGCGCCCTCGATGTGTGCAGAGTCATTTAACAGGCCGAAATTAGTCTGCTCGTGATTCATGAAAATATTTTGATAAACTGTGAGATTTGGAAACAGGCTTAACTCCTGATGAATGATTCCGATTCCTTTTGCTTTAGCGTCGTTAATGTCCCGGAAATAAACTTCTTGTCCGTCCATGTACATTTTACCGGCTGAGGGCTGCTCGATTCCTGCGATCATTTTCATGAGGGTAGATTTTCCTGCACCGTTTTCGCCGATTAAGACATTAACTTTTGCTTTGAGTAAATCAAATGAGACACCGTCAAGAGCTTTTGTGCCGGGATAAATTTTGTCTATTTTCTCGCAATGTAAAACAACATTGGGATCATCGAACATTATTCAATCCCTCCGTTACTCGATAACTATAGAGACAGGCGTAATATTTACCTGATTCCCTGATGAAGTTGCTGCACCGATTAGAGTTATTTTTTTGCCCTTCACGGAGTCATTTATTGCAAGGGGCTTGACTACTTCATTATCAAGCTGGGTGTTAAGGGCTTTTGCGTACTGGCTCCACTCGGTTTGATTCGTGAAATCGCCGAATTTCTTTATTGTCTGAGCGTCCCTTACTGATGTGCCTGTATAAACGCTGCCTAACTGAACTGTAAATATCATGTTGCCGGAATAATTTTCAGGAGTGATAGTTATAGAATTTCGCTTGCCTCCCGCCTTTGATGTAAAATCGCTGACAGTGCCGTTAATCTTGATTGCTTTTCCTGCTCCGAGCGCGTTTAGATCGATTGCGTTAATTTCTGCGGCGTTTGCTGTGATTTCCTGTGAAATTTTTGCCCAGTCGCTTCCGGAACTTGCAGCAGCGTCAAATGCAACGACTCCCGTATATTGTCCTTCTGTGCCCTTGTCGATAACTTTTGCGGAATTTGCCACGAATGCAGCTAAGGCGATAATAATTATTAGTGCGAAGATTTTAGCTTTCAATTATGAGTCTCTCCCTTCATTGCGTAAATAAAAACGGGGGAAAATTTTGCTCTCCCCCGCAATAACTTCAAATTTTATTTCTCTGTGTAGACGAACTGTGAAAGATTTGCGACATTATCCTTTGTGATCGCGATGCAGGGGACTAATTGTTTTTCCTGCGCAGGTTTCTTGCCTGTTCTGATAAATTCGTCAGCCTGCTCAATTGCCATTTCTGTAATTCTTGCGATCTGCTGTAACGCTGTGCCGACCATCTGACCTTTTGCGACGTATGCTGCTGCGTCATCTGAACCATCAAGGCCGATAATTTTTATGTCAGGGCGTTTTGCGTCTAAACATGCCTGAGTCGCTCCGCAAGCCATTGTGTCATTTCCGCAGATAATGCCTTTAATTTCGGGATGAGCCTGCAAAATTGCTTCAGTCTTTGAATATGCTTCTGTCTGATCCCAGTTAGCTGTCTGTTGAGCTACCATTTTGAGATCGGGATATTCATTAATTACAGAGTGATAATTTTGCGAACGTACCCAGCAGTTAGTATCTGACTCGCGTCCGAGTAATTCTGCATAAGGGCCGGCGTAGTCCATTGCTTCAACCCATTTTTCTGCGATTGCTGCTGCTCCCTGTGCGTTGTCTGCTACGATTTGAGCGAGGGCGAGTCCTGACTCGTTAATCTCACGGTCAATCAAGAAAACGGGAATATTTGCGGCGTTGGCTTTGCGAATGGCCTCGATTGAAGCGTCTGCTCCGGCGTTGTCGCAAATAATAGCGATTGCCTTATCAGCGATTGCAGCCTCGAATAATTCAAGTTGTTTTGCTGCGTCGTCGTCGTGTGAGAAACATTTTGGAGTATAACCTAATGCGGCGGCCTTTGCTGCTCCGACTCTCTGTTCAGTGCCGAAAAACGGATTTGATGTCGAAGGCGTAATAATGTACATGATTCCTCCGGCAGCGAATGCACTTACTGCAAAGCACACAACAAGAACTGCTGATAACGCAATAACGAGTAACTTTTTCATTACGAAATTACCTCCTGCTAATATTTAATTGTGTAAAATTTTTGGTGAATATAATATATAGAATGAATTAAAAAATTTCAATGCGTGAATTAATGATTATTAGCGAAAAATAATATAATTTTGCTCGTATGTAATTATAAACTTTCTGATAATTCACTATATCATTCAGTTATATCAATACAGTACGAGCTGAAATTATTATCTCTTTGCCGGTATGACTTCAAGCCAATAACCGTCGGGATCCTGAATAAAATATATTCCCATTGAGTGATTCTCAAAGCAGATACAGCCCATTTCTGAGTGAAGCTCATGAGCCGCGTTAAAATCATCAACGTGAAAAGCTAAATGAAATTCTTCTTCGCCGATGTCATATTTTTGCGGGTGATCTCTAAGCCACGTTAATTCAAGCTCAAATTCTGACTCTTCGTTGCCAATGTAGACAATTACAAATGAGCCGTCGTCAGCTGTCTTGCGCCTTTTTTCGTGAAGTCCTAACGCCTGCGAATAAAATTCAAGCGACTTGCTTAAATCCTGTACGTTATAATTCTCGTGTACCATTTTGAATTTCATGATAAATTACCCCCTTCATGAATTTACGAAAATTTTATCACATAAAAAACGAGCCTCACGACAAACGCGAGACCCGCAAAATTTTTAAGTGTATGCTGCCTGACGATTAATTTATTTTTTCGCAGCCTTCGTTGCTTCCTGTGCCTATGCCGTAATATTGTCCGGTTGAACTTGAGAATTTATTTCCGCTTATTATGCTGCTTGAATATATTTTCCCGGCGACTCCTCCTGCAGGACTTCCTCCGCTGACTTGTCCGTATGCCTCGCAATTTGTGAGGACTCCTCCTGCTGTCCAACTCTCTCCGACAATACCGCCGACTTCATAATCTCCATTTACATAAGCATAAGACGTGCAGTCTGAAACCGTACTATATGATGAACCTGCGATACCTCCTGCGAGTCTATAATGAGAATTTACAGTGCCTCCGTTTGCGATACAATTCGTAATATATCCATAATTACCGCCGACAATAAGACCTACGCCCATATAGCCTGTAACATCGCCGTTGACAGAACAATTATAAATAGTTCCGTGATCATTTGCTCCGGAAATACCGCCGACGTTTTGTGCTTCAGGTGCGTAAACATATAAATCCGTAAATTTTACGTCTGAGATTAAAGCGTTCTCTTGAAGATTCTTAATGAAACCGTAAAGATTTTCGCCTGACATTGACTCACTGACTGTAACGCCGGAAATAGTATAACCCTGCCCGTATAAAGTCCCTGCAAAATTTTTTATGGGCGTCCATTCTCTGCCGGCCAGCGAAATATTTGACGCTAAATATATTATTTGTCCTGCAAAATTTTCGCCATCATATGCAAGTCTTGTGATCCCGGCAAGTTCATAGGGTGTAGTGATTGTAAAACTTTCTAATTCTGCCCTGTACCATGAAGTATCTGCTACATCAATCCAATATGAGCTGTTATTATAGTCTTCAGGCGGGTAATAATCATCATAATATGGATCTCCTCCGCCGCCGCCCCCACCGCCGCAGCCTCCTGAAATAATCACAGCAATAACACAGCCAATACGAGCAAAACGCTAAAAAATTTTCGATCCCGCAGCATTAAATTCTACCTCCATTGAAATATTAAAAATTTTATTTGCACGACCATATTATAAATCGATAACAGCAAAGTCAAAGACAAAACTTTTTTGCAACCGGGGGTCAAAATATTAATTGCCCGTATTCCCATAAAAAACGAGTCCCGCGAATTAACGCAAGACCCGCAAAAATTTTCTTATAGTCTAATGAATCATCTTGTGCCACTCTTTAATTGACAATAACGAGTCTGATTTACCGTCTTGAGCTTTTACCGTGATAATTCCTTCAATAGCTGCATTAGCTCCGGCCAAAGTCGTTATATATGGGACTCTAGCTTTTATTGCACTGCGCCTCAATGCACTTCCCGTGTGAGTAAATGCCTTCTCGCGAGGAGTATTGATAACGAGACTGATTTTACCGTTTATTATGTAGTCAATTGCGTCTGGCCGGCCGGAAATTTTTTCGCAGTTAATTCCGGAATTTCTTAGAGAGTCGCAAGTTCCTTCTGTCGCAAAAATATTAAATCCTGCGTCAATATACTTTTTCGCAATGGGAGCAATATTTTTCTTGTCCGAATCACTCACAGCAATTAAAACATTTCCAGATAACGGCAATTTTGAATTTGCTGCCTCTTCCGCCTTGTAAAACGCTTCGCCGGCCTCTTTCGCGATCCCAAGCACTTCACCGGTTGAACGCATTTCAGGCCCTAACAACGGGTCTACTTCTTGGAACATGTTAAACGGGAAGACTGACTCTTTTACGCCCCAATAAGGGATGACTCGTTCAGTTAAATTTTTCAGAGGCGACTCGAGTCCTGTTAAATCGTGAGTCATTGCTTCAACAGCTAAAGGCACCATTTGAATCCCGCAGACTTTCGACACTAACGGGACTGTGCGCGAGGCTCTGGGATTCGCTTCGAGTACAAAAACTTTGTCATTCTCGATCGCATATTGAATATTCATGAGTCCTACAACGTGCATAGCTTCGGCAATTTTCCGCGTGTAATCTTTTATCGTTGCAAGTGCTTCCGGCGTTATGTGTCGTGAAGGAATTATACAAGCTGAATCCCCTGAATGAATGCCGGCTAATTCGATATGCTCCATTACTGCGGGTACATAAGCGTGAGTCCCGTCGCAAATTGCATCTGCTTCACACTCTAGCGCGTGATTCAAGAATCTATCTATTAATATAGGCCGATCCGGTGTAACTCCTACTGCTGCATTTACGTAATTGTCGAGGCTTTCAGAGTCATAAACGATTTCCATTCCGCGCCCTCCGAGAACGTAAGAAGGTCTCACCATGACGGGGAAACCGATTTTATTTGCAACTTCGCGCGCCTGCTCTAAATTTGCGGCCATTCCTGACTCAGGCATGGGAATATTTAACGAGTCCATAACATTTTTAAATCTTCCGCGATCTTCGGCCAAGTCAATAATTTCTGGTGAAGTGCCTAAAATTTTTACGCCGTTTTTCTCTAGTTCGCTTGCTAAATTTAAAGGAGTCTGACCACCGAACTGCGCGATTACTCCGGCGGGGTGTTCTGCTCTGTAAATGCTTAATACGTCCTCAAGAGTCAAAGGCTCGAAATATAATTTGTCTGACGTATCATAATCTGTAGAGACCGTTTCAGGGTTGCAATTTACAATTATTGTCTCGAATCCCAAACGCTTTAGACTCTTTGCAGCATGAACACAGCAATAATCAAATTCAATGCCCTGACCGATTCTGTTGGGGCCGCCTCCGAGAATCATAATTTTTTTGCTGCCGGAAATATTATTTACTCCATCAGGCTTGTTATATGTCGAGTAGTAATAAGCTCCGTTTTCAGTGCCGCTCACATGAATAGAGTCCCAAGTCTGGCAGATATTCAATTTTTCGCGCCTATTTCTGATTTCATGTTCGGGGACGTTTAATAATTTCGCTAAATATTTATCGGCGAATCCGTCGCGCTTGGCCGTGATTAAATCATCATCAGAAAGAGTCCCGGCTGATAAAATTTTTTCTTCCTCGTTGACTAATTCTTGAATCTGCTCGAGGAAATATTTTTTTACGTGAGTCAAATTATGAATCTCGTCAACCGCCGCGCCCTTGCGTAATGCCTCATAAATAATAAAATAACGCTCGCTAGTGGGATATTCAAGCATTGACAGCAAATCAGATTCAGTAAGCTCATGAAAATTTTTCGCGAAACCGAGTCCGAATCTATCCTTCTCAAGGGATCTAACAGCTTTCTGTAATGCCTCCTTGAAATTTCGTCCTATGCTCATGACTTCACCGACCGCGCGCATTTGAGTCCCTAATTTATCCTGAACGCCCTTAAATTTTTCGAACGCCCAACGAGCAAATTTTACAACGACATAATCTCCGCCAGGTTTATATTTGTCGAGGGTGCCGAATTTTCCGCATTTAATATCACTCAACGCAAGACCGGCCGCTAACTTTGCAGAAATTAAAGCGATCGGGAAACCTGTAGCCTTTGACGCAAGAGCAGAAGATCTTGACGTTCTCGGATTAATCTCAATTACGATTACTCGGCCCGTTTTAGGATTATGCGCAAATTGTACGTTTGTCCCGCCGATGACTCCGATATGCTCAACGATTTTATATGCCTGCTCCTGTAACTTTGCTTGAAGTTCCTGCGAGATAGTCAGCATAGGTGCAACACAAAACGAGTCGCCAGTGTGAACTCCCATAGGGTCAACATTTTCGATAAAGCATACTGTTATCATGTTATTATCTTTATCGCGCACGACTTCGAGCTCTAACTCTTCCCAGCCTAAGACGGACTCCTCAACTAAAACCTGATGAACAATGCTGGCCTGCAAGCCCCGCTCACAAACCGTTTTTAATTCTTCGCGGTTATAAACGAGTCCGCCTCCTGCACCGCCCATCGTGTAAGCAGGTCTTAATACAACGGGATAATTTAATTTTTCTGCGATATTTAGTGCTTCATCGACCGAGTATGCAACTTCAGAGCGTGCCATATCGATTCCTAATTGCTGCATTGTGCGCTTAAATTCGACTCTGTCCTCGCCGCGTTCGATTGCGTCTGCCTGAACTCCGATGACTTGAACATTATATTTTGCGAGTATTCCGGCCTTGTTCAATTCTGCGCAGAGATTCAAACCTGACTGTCCGCCGAGATTTGGCAATAAATAATCAGGCTTTTCACGCGCGATAATTGCCTCGAGTCTATCAAGATTCAGCGGTTCAATATAAGTTATGTCTGCCATTTCGGGATCTGTCATTATTGTTGCGGGGTTGGAGTTGACTAATACAATTTCATAGCCCAGAGATTTTAAGGCCTTACAAGCCTGCGTGCCCGAATAATCGAACTCGCAAGCCTGACCTATTATAATGGGACCTGAGCCAATGATTAAAACTTTTTGACCCATATAAATTTCACTTCCTGTACTGCTTTATTGCTTGTCTGACGAAATAATAATTTCCTCAACTTTTTCTGTAATTTCCTTCACTGCTTCATCTACTGACTCTTGAATGTCAACAGATTTAATATTTTCGACTGCTGCTGTAATGTCGGCTGACTCAGATTTTGCCGGTTCTGCGATTTCTACCGGTTTAACTTCACTTGATACGACTTCAGGAGCTTTTACCGGTGTAATATCTTCTGATTTAATTTCTTCGGGCGTTATTACGTCTGCTGATTCAGATTTTGCCGGTTCTGCGATTTCTACCGGTTTGACTTCACTTGATACGACTTCAGGAGCTTTTACGGGCGTAATATCATCTGATTTAATTTCTTCAGGCGTTATTACGTCGACTGACTCAGATTCTACCGGTTTAACTTCGCTTGATACGACTTCAGGAGCTTTTACGTCTTCAGATTTTGCCGGTTCTGTAATTTCTTGCGGCTTTACTTCAGGTGATTCAATTTTTACGGGCTCACTTGCTGGAGACTCTTCCGGTTTTGCGTCCGGTGTGGGCTCGCTTGACTGCAATTCTAAATCTTCGCTGACTTCTTCAACGCTTATATCATAATCTAATGCGGGCGTATTGTCCTCTGATACTACAGGACGTGCAAATAAAGACTCGTCATTGATTACAACTTGTGCTTTGCTGCGTAATGAAGTCTGATAATCGTTGAGTCTGCGTCGTTCTTCCTGCTGTATTAAGAGTGCTTTAATATCGCCGCTGACCTCGTTATAAGGCCTTACGCTCGTGTCATAGTGTTCTGTCTTCATTGCGACCGTGAAATCATCGCTTGACATTGAGAAAACGGGGCTGGGCTGCTTTATATCGAGTGAAGCGAGAATGCTTAATACTCCGCTTGTGAGTGCGCTGGCCGGCATAGAAATAGGCTGCTGAGTGATATTTATTACGTCCTTAGAGTCAAATGAGTCGCTTGATAAAATTGCTGTCCATTCCTCGCCGTTTACGAGTCTAGCTCTGAAATTTTCTGCGTCTGCACTCGTGTTAAATTGTGCCGCGTGAATCATAAAGCCTTCTGGAGTCGTGTAAACTAATCCCTTCATTGTGTCATAAAATTCTACGGCTTGATCCTCGCTTGCTGTGATAGTTCCGATTGCCTCACGTACTAATCTTTCAGTTGCGATTTGACGTGCGATAGTGCGTTTATAGTCGTCAACCTTGAGTCCGTTTTGCGCGAGAACCTGATAAAATGCTTCTCTTGTCGGGAAGTATGTATCAGCATAATTTTTCATGACTCTATCGGCTTCAGCGTCAGTTACAGTGATTCCCTTTTCCTGAACTTCTTTAGCGAGCTGTGAGTCTAATATTGCTTGATCCAACACAGTTTGATAAATTGCGGGCATGTCGAGCGATGCAAGATTTCTAGTGCTGTAATTATTTGCGAGATAATTTCTTACTGCGCGCTCAAGTTCTGAACGCATAAGGGATCTGCCGTTAATTTGTGCGACTTCATAATCTGACATAGTGCCGTCTGCGTTTCTTGTAGGTGTGCGTCTAGTGCTTCTGCCCTCGTACATCAGGAAAGTAGAAAGCAAGAAAGCTACTACTATTATAGCCATTACCCATTTCATTTGTTTACGCAGGAAATTCATGATAGATAAAACCCTCTCTCATATATTTAATAAATTTAATTATTGCTAATTACGTAATTTCTACGAGCTTAAATTTTAGCATATAGCAGCTATTTTTACACATTACGGCGTGTTTTGCTTTTTCCGCCGCCGAGCAGGGTGGGCGGGTGGGGCGAGGCGGCGGCCTTTCGCGGAATATACTTTATTCGCGCAAATATGTCAGTTGATAAATTTTGCTTCATTATAAATCATTTGCAGTGCGAACAGGTAAAATTTCTGTCCGTTATTCTTTCATGGCCTGCGCTAAGATATTTTCTATAGATTCCTCACGCCCGCAGTAAAATCTAAATTCGCATTCTCTGCAAGTTTCGTGATTATCAGTTCTGCGGGAAAAATCTTTATTGCGAATCTCCTGTACTATTTCGTCAAAACCGTTAATAAATTCTTGAGCTTCTGACTCGTTATAATCATAAACAATTTCGGGCGATGTACTGCCGTCAAACATGTAATATAATCTGAGTCTATTAACTTTTTGTCCGGTAGTCTGCGAAAAAATGTACGCATAAATATTTAACTGCCTCTTGTGAGTCTCAAGTCTCGCGCGGTCATGATTAATATTGATATTCGGCTTTGTCCCTGTCTTGAACTCTATTATATCGATTTGGCCGTTATCAGAGCAAATTAAATCAGCCCTTCCAGTAATTATATAATCATCACGAATTAATTTAAGCTCGGACTCAGATTCTTTTATGCCCGACCAGTCATTACCGCGCAAAATTACATATCTTATGACGTGTCCGAGTGCTATTTCTCTATCTGCCTTTGTGAGTGCTGCCCGTTCAGTTTTTGCGAGTTCCGTATAATCAGATTCAAGCCAGTTAGAAATTATCTGCTCGTTGATTAAATTTTCCTGACCGTTGATTACTGCTTTGTTGATGTCATCTATAACTGAATGCACAAGAATGCCGATTAACTGAGTCTTTGACTTGACCGGCGAAAATTCAAGCTCGCGATAAAATTTATACTTCACCGGGCATGACTCATAAAGCAAAATATCAGACGTGAACGAGTAAATTTGCTTGAGACTCGAATTATTTGACTCGCTGATATTTATATTTTCCGGATTAAATGACTCGTCCGCATCATCAAGCGAATTATAAGAGTCCTCGAAATATTTTGACGGCGTTGTGCTGTCCTCCCTGCAAGTGAGAATTAACAAATCTTTTGCCCGCGAAAATGCAACGTAATACAACCTCCAGAAATCGAAATAATTTATCATGTCTTCAGGCTCGAACGGCGGACGCTTGAAATATTTTGACTCTACAGCATTCATAATTTCGGAATTAGTCCCGTCATTAAATACTATGTTCGGAGTATTGCTTAATGAGTCAACAAGCACTACAGGAAATTCACGCCCCTTTGCCTGATGAATTGTCATAAAAGCTACGTGGCCGGAAGGTGCTGCGGGATCTTCTGACTCGTACTCATTCAAGCCGCCCTCAAGCAAAAAACGCAAATAAATATTGAATAGTCTTATAGTCTGAGATTCTATATATTTCGAGTGAATATTATTTATGTTCGAGATGTGCTCAAAATCTTTTATCACCTGCATTAAACGCGATAAATTACGTGCAGGCCTTAAAGTTTTTACGTCGCTGTTGATTTCTGCGTCAAGGGCTTTATTGAACGGCATAAACGCAAATAAATTATATAATAAATCCGAATACGAATAATTTGCATAACCGTTTAATTTTGCGTGAAAATCGCGTTTCTTCATGAGCCATTTTTTCAGCTGCAAATATCCGGGCTTGTCGATAAAGCGTGCGACGGTTCGCAGACAATTTCTGTAATAAATAATATTTTCGGGTTCATGGCCGTTAAATTTAAATTCGCCTGACTCAAGAGACTTTAAATATTTCGGGAACATCGATATAAAGCAGCCTAACGCAAAATGAATTTCCCCGCGCTTGAAGAACATATCAGAACGGGGCGAGTAAACTTTTATATTATGATTCTCTAAAAATTGCGCTAACTCCTGCACATGAGCAGCACGCACCGACCTGAAGAGAAATGCAACTTGATTGTAATCGCTTAATTTGCCGGAGTCAGTAAGAGACTTCAAGAGAGCTAAAATTTTTTCGTGCCATTCCGCCGAGTCATTCACTCCAGCGAGCCTGAACACAGATTTTGACTCATTCCTGAAGGCTTCAAGATTTTTATCATATCTAAAATTTTCCCAGTTAAAGAATTTGCCCGTGTCATTTATCCAGCTAGTAAAGAACTTCATAATATTTGCGTCAGATCTGTAATTCAGCAATAATTTCACGATTTTGCACTCATTGCGCGCGAATTTTTCAGGGAACTCTAAAATATTTCTCACAGCAGCACCCCTAAATCTATATAAGCTCTGGTCATCGTCGCCGGCCACACAAATATTTTTGCTCTCACCTGCTATCAAGAATAAAATTTGCTCCTGAATATAATTTGTGTCTTGATATTCGTCGGCCATTAGATATTTTATGCGTGATTGAAGGCTCTCTAAAATTTCGGGATTGTCGCGCAGTAATTTATAAGTCTCGACCAGCAAAGCAGAAAAACTCAACGAGTTATCGTCAATCAATAAATCATCATGAAGCAGCATAGCACGGCCAAGTGAAGAAATTAACGGATCTGAGTCGCGTATTAATTCTTGAGAGTCTGCAAGCTCTTCAGAAAGTTTATTGATGTAATTGCATAATTCTTCGGCTCTGTCCCATTTGCCCGGACTCGTCAATGCTGTAATATCGTTGAATCTCTCAATTTTGCGCATTAATAAATATTTGTGTTCGAAGTCGTCAAGAATCCTAAAATTTTTCTTGAATCGCGTAAACTGAACATAACCCCGTAAAATTTTTTCGCAAAGTGAGTGAAATGTCCCGATATAAAGCTCGTTGATGTCTGCTTGAATATTGCGCGCTTTAAATTCTTCTGACATTCTCGACAAAATTTCATGTGCTGCCCTGTTCGTGAAAGTTGCGATTAAAATATTTTCGGGCTTGAGTCGTTTTTTCTGAATCAAAAATATTGTGCGCTGAATTAATGTGAAAGTTTTTCCCGTTCCCGGCCCTGCAAGAATCAATAATGGCCCGTTTGTAGTAGTGATTGCTTCTTTCTGGGACTCGTTTGCTGAAGTAAAATCAAAGTCTGCAAAATCTTCCGGAGTTAATTCAATTGGCTGCGAAATTTCTTCATCGGGTTTGACTTGAGACTCTTCCGTGCCGATATAGCCTGCTAAAATTTTTATTGGGTCGTCGGAGTTGCAGAACATTATAAATGCGCCGTCGGAAGTCCTTAAATCTTTTTGCGAGACCAGAATAATTAAATCTTTGTCAGGTATGGCGGACTTGAAAAATTCTGCGAGAGTGCCCGCAAAATCAGAGTAAACTATAAAATTTGCGTTGCTTGCGTCTTCCTGTGAAAGCTGCGATAAAATTAGTGCGTTCCTTCCTGCAAACTTGATAAAATCCTGCGGCTTTGACGTGTAAATAATCCCGTTAGAGTCTTTGTGCTGAGTGAGAATTTCATTTATTGACGCGTTTTTATTCTCTGATTTAATAATTGCGAACGAATAATTTTGCAGCTCAAAACCTGTAATAACTCTCATGGGCGAGCGTAAGTCCTTCATGATTTCCGCGCGTTGTTCGGGGCTTGTTACTCCTGTAAAAATTGCTATCGGTATGCGCTTAGAGTTCAGGGAGTCGGCAAATTCCCTGTAAGCTATTAAATTTTCGCGCATTATTACGGCAATTAACGAAATTTCTACGCCGTTCAAGAAATTTATAATCCCGTTGAGCTGCTCTAAATCCGAGTAAAGAATCTTGCAGGCACCGCTTTTAATTCTGCGCAGTAATTCACGCTTTTGTGTAGAGTTCAACGAGTTATCAAGCCGCGCCGAGTGTGAGTCAATATTAAAATTTTCGTTCTCATCAGCAATAACAAGAGTCAAACCGGGCATCAACAAAGCAGGTAGTCTATAACAAATACTTTTTCCGTAATTATCTGGCATAGAACAAAATACATCACGTCCGGACAATAGCGCATTGATAATTTCTTCCTGACCGGGCTTGAATGAGTCAAATCCGAAATGCTGACGTAATAACGAAACGAGATAATTATTTACGGGCTTGACTGCTTGCACAGGTTCGGGCTTAATTTCTGGTTCAGATTTTATTTCTTCAGGCGGCGGGGTGCTTTGTATGTAGGCCGTCAATTTTTGATTTTCTGCGTGAGAGTCATTTAATTGCGTCTGAAGGCTTGAGATTTCGCGTTTTTTCGAGTCAATTTCAGTGTTGAGCGCGTTAATTTTTCCGTGAAGAGAGTCAATTTTGCTGTTAAGGGACTCTATTTCCTCGCGTTTGTCGATTATTTCATCATTAAGGGCGATTATTTTGCGGTTGAGTGAATTAATTTCGTCATTGCGCGCGCTAATTTCTTCAGTGAGCGAATAAATATGATTCTGCTGACTGTTTATTTGTTGAGTTAGCAGACGTGTTTTAGCGTTGATTAAATTTTGTACTTGCTGCTGTTCTTCTAGTGTCATATTAATTGACTCGAGACTCCCATTTATAATTTACGTTAATATGCAAGAATCTATCACATTATGCGCGATTTATCACGAATTTATAGCAGCTATTATTTTTGCAGCCAGAGCTCCCGATAGAGTGTATTAATAAAAATTTTGCCTGTCCGCTACACAACACACGAACGGGCGGGAAATAAAATTTATCGTGAATTTATTAACGGCTCCCACCACGATTTATTTTCGAGATACCATTTAATTGTGAGCTTTATTCCGTCTGCAAATTTCGTTTCAGGCAGCCACCCTAAGCGCAGATAAATTTTTTCGGGATTAATAGCATATCTAAGGTCATGGCCTTTTCTGTCAGTAACAAATTTTATGAGACTCTCAGGTTTATTTAACTCATGACAGATTAATTTTACTATGTCGATATTACGCATTTCATTATGTCCGCCGATATTATAAATTTCACCGTTCGAGCCTTCATCGTGAATAATTAAATCAATCGCCCGGCAGTGATCCCGCACAAACAGCCAGTCCCTTACATTTATTCCCTGACCATAGACCGGCAAATCTTTATCATGAAGCGCATTAATTATCATGAGGGGAATCAATTTTTCCGGGAAATGATAAGGCCCATAATTATTTGAACATCTCGAAATACTGACCGGCAAATTAAATGTCCTGTGATACGAGAGAGTCAATAAATCAGCACTTGCCTTCGACGCTGAATACGGCGATGACGCTTTTATCTGCGAACTTTCCGAGAAAAATAAATCTGGCCTATCAAGCGGTAAATCTCCGTAAACTTCGTCGGTGCTGACCTGATGAAAACGTTTGACACCAAATTTTAAGCTCGCGTCAAGTAATACCCCTGTTCCTAGCGTATTCGTAAATAAAAATATTCCGGGCGACTCTATGGATCTATCAACGTGAGACTCTGCCGCAAAATTTACGACTATGTCAGGACGTTCCGAGTCAAATAAATTATAGATTCTCTCTCTGTCGCAAATGTCGAGCCTGAAAAAATTTATTCTCCCTTCAGCAATTAAATCTTTGAGAGTGTTAATATTTCCTGCATAAGTCAATTTGTCAACGCAGATAATTTCATAATCGGGGTGAGATTCTAACATGTGAAATATAAAGTTGCTCCCGATAAAACCTGCTCCGCCCGTGATTAAAATTTTCATGCTGACATAACCTCCTTCAATGACGGCAAATTTTTATCTTTGTCTGATAATAGAATCGGCGCATTTACGTTTGGCCATAAAATATTTATATCAGGATCGTTATAAATTATTCCGCCCTCGTCGTTAGGGTGATAGAAATCGTCGCATTTATAGCAAAATTCTGCTGTGTCCGACAAAACTATAAAGCCGTGTGCAAAGCCGCGCGGGATTAAAAATTGTTTGCAGTTAGTGCTTGAGAGTTCGAGACCGTAATATTTGCCGAAAGTCTTGCTATTTTTGCGCAGATCTACAGCAACATCAAATACTGAGCCGCTTATAACTCTAACTAATTTACATTGCGGAAAATTTATTTGATAGTGAAGTCCCCGCAAGACTCCTTTTGTGCTGCTGCTTTGGTTGTCCTGCACGAAATTTATATTGAAGCCGGCCTCTTTCATATCGTTTAAATTATAGCTTTCCATGAAGTAACCGCGTGAGTCCCCGTGAATCTTGGGAGTAATAACACAAAGTCCTTCGATTCCTCCGACGTTGTAATCTACGTTAATTTGCATTTGCTGATAAATACCTCCTTAAAGCGTCTCGCCAATCCGGCAATAAATTAAATCCTGACTCTAATAATTTGCTCTTGTCCAATCTTGAATTATACGGCCTTTTTGCTTTCGAGAGTCCATATTCGAGCGTTGAAACGGGAATAACATTTATTTTTTTTCCTGACTGCTTGAAAATCTCGCACGCAAAGTCATACCAGCTGATAAAATTTTTCTGCTCGTCATTAGTTGCATGATAAATCCCGAACTTGTCAGACTCGTTCATGTCAGCTAATAATTTTGCTAAATCAGGCGTGTATGTAGGCGTACCTATTTGATCATTAACGACACGCAAAGACTCGTGATTATCTGAAAGTTTCAGCATTGTTTTGACGAAATTATTTCCTCTCGGCCCGAACGCCCACGCAATCCGGACAATAAAGAATTTACGCAAAAATTTTTTCACGGCAAATTCTCCCTGTAACTTAGTGAATCCGTAATAATTGACCGGTTTAAATGCTTCGTCGTCAGGCTGCCAAGGTTTAGCGCCCTCACCGTTGAAAATATAATCTGTGCTGATGTAAGTCATAATCACGTTAAATTTTTCACAGGCACGCGCGATATTTTCTGTTCCTGTAACATTTACGGCGAAAACTTTTTGTTTATTGCTCTCGTCTTCGGCCAAGTCTACGGCTGTCCATGCTGCACAATGAATTAATCTATCAGGACGTTCAAGTTTTATCACGTTTTCTACTGATTCATAATTAGTGATGTCAAGTTTTATATATCTGCATGACTCAGAACCCGAAAAATTTTCCTGAATATCAGACGCTGTGCACTCAATATTTCGCGATGTAAGCTCGGTGATTAAGTCTCGCCCTAACTGCCCATTTGCACCGGTTATAAAAATTTTAGACATCTATATATTTCCCCTCTAAAACGTCTTTCAAGTACTGCCCGTATTGATTCTTGCGTAAGACCTCATAAACTTTCATAACATCATCGCGTGTAATCCATTTATTGAGATATGCAATTTCTTCAAGACATGCAATTTTTCTGTGCTGATGGGTCTCGACTGTCTTCACGAAATTTGTTGCGTCGGCTAGGCTCTCATGAGTCCCGGTATCAAGCCACGTGAATCCCTGTCCGAGCAGCTCTACATTTAATTGATTTAATTCAAGATATATGCGGTTAAGATCTGTAATTTCGAGTTCTCCCCTCTTTGAAGGCTTGAGATTTTCTGCAAATTCTATTACGCGATTGTCATAAAAATATAGACCTGTTACACAATAATTGCTCTTGGGGTGTTCGGGCTTCTCCTCGATTGATATTGCATGACCGTCTGAGTCAAATTCTACAATTCCGAATCTTTCAGGGTCATCGACATAATATCCGAAAATTGTTGCGCCTTTTCCTGACTCGGCGTTCTTTGCTGCTGCTCGGAGTCTTTTAACTAATCCCTGACCTGAAAAAATGTTATCGCCGAGAATCATTGCTACAGTGTCAGAACCTATAAATTTTTTACCGATAATAAATGCCTGCGCGAGTCCGTCTGGTGAAGGCTGTTCCGCATAAGAAAATTTCACTCCGAATCTTTCGCCGCTGCCTAATAATTTTTCGAATCTCGGCAAATCATCAGGAGTCGAAATAATCAAAATCTCGCGTATTCGAGCCTGCATTAATATAGAAATGGGATAATAAATCATAGGCTTATCATAGACCGGTAATAACTGCTTTGACGTTACAAGCGTAAGGGGATATAAACGAGTGCCGCTGCCTCCTGCTAAAACTATGCCCTTCATAACGTGTGAAGCCTCCTGAAAATTTTTATGATGCGGAGGAGGGGACTTGAACCCCTACGTCATAGACACTAGATCCTAAGTCTAGCGCGTCTACCATTCCGCCACCCCCGCGAAAAAATCACAACGCTAATATTTTAGCATGTTTTGTTAATTTATCGGCACTTCCATCGGGTAATTTCCGTTAAAGCACGCCTTGCAATAAACATCTTGGCCGCAGACTTCCTGTAAACTTTCCTCACTCAAATAAGTAACTGAGTCAGCTCCGATATAATTGCAGATTTCGTCAAGAGATTTCTGAACGGCAATTAATTTTTCTCTGTGAGGCGTATCAATTCCGAAATAACACGAAAATTTTACTTCAGGAGACGCGGCACAAACATGAATTTCTTTAGCTCCTGCCTCGCGCAAATGATTGACGATTCGCTTTAATGTCGTGCCCCTAACTATTGAGTCATCAATTATAATTAACCGCTTGCCCTCGATATTATGCCGGATTGTTGCTAATTTGATTCTTACTGCGTCCTCTCTCTGTTCTTGAACGGGCAAAATAAATGTCCGTCCCATATATTTATTCTTGATTAAGCCTTCGCCGTATGGAATCCCTGACGCTTCAGCATAACCAATCGCCGCAGGAATCCCCGAATCAGGAACAGCCATAACAACGTCAGCATCAATTTTTTTCTGCTGGGCGAGCTTCATTCCGCATTTGCGCCGAAATTCATAAACGCTAACTCCGTCAACGATACTATCAGGACGCGCAAAATATACCATCTCGAAGACACATAAATTTTTCTTGCACCATCGTGAAGGTTCAATACTTTGCAGACCATTTTTATCGATTATGACAATCTCACCGGGCGTAACGTCGCGCAAAAATTCAGCGTCAAGAGCTTCAAGTGCGCAGGTCTCAGACGCAAGAACATAGCCGGAATTATTCGCAAGAGTCCCGATACATAAAGGGTGCAGGCCGTAAGGGTCTCTCACTCCGATTAATTTATCGCCGATTGTTATAACGAGAACGTATGCGCCTTTGATGAGACTCATAGCGTTTTGTATGCCGGACAAAATTCCTCTCGTTCCATGCTGGCAGATGAGATTTAATATTGACTCTGAGTCGCTGGTCGTGTGAAAAATTACGCCTTCATCAGTCAACATTTCGCGCAATGAGTCAGCGTTTACGAGATTCCCATTATGAGCTAATGCAATTTCACCGAGTCTGCAACTTGCTGCAAGAGGCTGGGCACTCCTGACGCTTTCATCACCTGCAGTAGAATATCTTACATGACCAATAGCTATATTTCCGGGAAAATTCGCAAAAGTTTCACCCCTGAAGACTTCTCCGGCGAGTCCCAAACCTTTGCGCAACTCCATAGACCCGCAGTTATTTGCAGCAATCCCCGCGCTTTCCTGTCCTCTATGTTGAAGAGCATACAGCCCGTAATACACTAAATGAGCTGCGTTTTTGCTCTCGTCGTTACGATATACACCAATCACGCCGCATTCCTCGTGAAGTTCGCTTGACATTTTTTATTAGCCGTTGATTCGTGCAAAAATTTCCTGATAGGCTTCTTCGACTCCGCCCATATCGCGCCTGAATCTGTCTTTGTCGAGCTTCTCATTAGTTTTTGCGTCCCAAAATCTGCAAGTGTCCGGCGAAATTTCATCAGCTAAAATTATTTCACCGTTTGGAAGTCTTCCGGCCTCGATCTTGAAATCTATTAATTTAATGCCGATTCCTGCGAAAAAGTTTTTAAGCACGTCATTAACCTTGTAGGCCATTGCGCTAATTTGCGATAATTCCTGCTCAGTTGCGACTCCTAATGCTATAATGTGAGAGTCATTTATTAACGGGTCATTGAGTGCATCATCTTTTAACGAGAACTCAAGAGTAGAAATTTTCAGCGGTGTACCTTCTGCGACTCCGTAACGTTTTGAGAATGAACCTGCTGCGACGTTGCGTATAATTATTTCGAGGGGTACAATTTTTACAGCTTTGACGAGAGTCTCCCGGTCGCTTAACTGTTCTGCAAAATGTGTCTTCACGCCGTTTTTCTCTAGTAATTGAAACATTGCATTGCTCATTTTATTATTTATTATGCCTTTGCCGGTTATTGTGCCGTGCTTGAGGCCGTTAAATGCTGTAGCGTCGTCCTTATATTCGACTATATAGTAATCGGGGCTTGATGTTGCAAAAACTTTTTTCGCTTTGCCCTCGTAGATTTGATCTAATTTCTTAATGTCGTTCATGTATAAAAAATTTTCCTTTCCTGAAAATCTATGACAAATTATATTACATGCACGAAAAAATTTGCGAGTCATTAGCTCATTGGTTGAAAAAATTTTACGGCTCTCATGCTAATATGCGTCTGAACAAAAATTTTCTGATATGATTATTATTCATGTATATTACGAAATTTTAGAGGTGAAAATTTATGATTACTCCCAGAATAGAAGATTATCTTGAGGAATTATTTTTGCTTGAGAGTACTGGCCGCAGCGTTACTGTTACTGACTTGGCCGAAAGACTCAAGATCACAAAGGGGACTGTTACAGCAACCGTGCAGAAATTAGTCGAGCTTGAATTTTTGACTCATGAACGTTACAGCAAATTGCATTTAACAGACGCAGGAAGGCGCAAGGGCATGACAGTTTTTCGCCGTCATGAAGGTTTTCGCGCGTTCTTTCATGAGTTACTCGGTTTAGATCGCGATCACTCGTCAGAAATGGCCTGCTCAATGGAACATTATGTAGACACAACGACCGAAGAGAGATTATATGCTTTGTTAGAGTTCTTCAGGAAAGCAAGAGCCGAACATCAGCCATGGGTTGACGAAATTTTTATAGCGATAGAGAAGCCGATTTTAATTGTGCCTGTGCCGTTGACTCTTTGTGAAATAAATTCAGAGGGGGCAATTTTGCGCCACACAGCCGAAGACCCTTTGCGGAAAAAATTAATTGAAATGGGATTCGTTACGGGAGCAAAAGTTAAATTAACCGCCATTGACTCACAAGAAAATATTTTCACCTGCAAACTTGGCAAAAATTTAATAAATCTGCCGTTGAATGAAGCTGCTACGATCTGGATTCAACAGCAGGCAAAATAAATAAACGCTCACTCCCCCGGCTTAATGTGAACGGGGGAAATTTTTTATAGCTTTAAGAATTTTCCAGATACCGAGCGGCTCAAGCAGAATCTTTGCAAATTTTTTCGCTAATTGACCAGTTTGCTCTATAAATATTTTCACTAGAATGCGGTACATTATAATTTGTCTGCGCAGTGAATAAATTTTATGCTGCTTTAAATGCGATTTTACAGCGCGATATGCCTTGAGAATATTTAACAGCATTTCCAGCCGGCTAACGTGTTTCATTTTATAACCGTAATGCATTGACATTGAATCATTTCTGCACCAGCTTTTCCATGCTCGTGAAACGTGATTTACAAGCTCGTAAAATTTTTTAGCGAAATATTTATCAAGCTCGGATTTACTAAATTTTTCTGATGAATCTTTCAGGATCATGTCAATTAATTCTTTATGCTGGACGATAAGCCTACGGGGCGCAAAATACATATCATATATATTTTTGTCATGTTCAACAGTAGATTTTACCGCCATTTTATCATGTGTAAATGACTCGTGGCGTATATATATTTCACTGTTAATAAATGCCCCGTTACCCTTCATGAGCATATCGCGTCTAATATAATTTTCCGGGAACATGTCAGAAATCTCGAAATAATGTCTTCTATTCGGAATATCTCTAAAAATTTCCCCGTTGTAAATATCTGCTGTAGGATGAGTAACTCTTAAAAATGTAGACATAGCATTAATTCCGCTGAAAACTTTTAGACTTTCTTGCGTATAATAGCCGTCTTTCATGTAAGTTATATTATTTTCGCGGGCAAAATCGAGAAATTCAAACAATCTGCACATTTTATCACCGTGAAGAACCTCGCGCCCCATCGAGAAATAAAGCCATTCCCCGCGCCCTAATGATAAAGAACGTTCCCAATTTTTATGAACACCCAAATTTTTATCATTGCGGTAATATCTGAATCTAGAATCATGAATCGCTGACAATAATTCCTGCGTGTTATCGCTCGAAGCGTCATCACTGATTACGACCTCAAAGCGTTTATCGTCTGAGTCAAGCAAATAATTTACAAGTTTTAAAGCTGCCTCTGCATTATTATATACAGGTATGCAGAACGATACGACAGGCCTGACTCCTGACTCCTGACTCCATTATTATAATTTTATCGTCATTCATTTTTTGTCAACCCGTTTTCTAATGATTTATTAGTTCATTAATTGCAGAGTCCAGCGCGTTATTTAATGACTCTAAATTTTTCCCTGAGCCTTGACAGCTGAAATAACTTCCGCCGCCCTTGCCCCCTAAAATATTTATTGCTTTCCTGAATGCCGGTCTGACATCAAAATTTTTGCTTTCACGATTACAACCGAACATTATAAATATTTCGTCGTGATTTATGCCAGCTAAGAGCGCGATTAAATTTTTCTCGTTTTCCGTTATGAGCCTGAACAAATGTTTGATTTCGTCCTGACTCGAGTCTTTTATTATGTGCTTGACGAGTTTAAATTTTTCGTTTTCCTGCGCGTTATTAATTAATTTTTCTGCGAGAGGCCTTAAATAGTGCAAAATATTATTCTCGTTTTGTGATTTGAGAGAGTCAATTTGCGACTTGAGATTTAAAATTTTCTCGTTTATTCCCATATAGCCGCAAACAAGTTCTGACTCTGCCTGCCTGACTTCATGATAAAGCGAGTCCAACCATCTATAAGCAGCCCGGCCGCTCTTGAGATAAATTCTTGTGCCTCCTTTGTGATTCTCTGATGAAGTAATCTTTATGAGCCCAACTTGACCCGTTGAACTTACATGAAGTCCGCAGCAAGGTACATAATCAACGCCGGGAATCTTTACGATTCTTACAGGTTCGGAAGGATTTGCGGGCGGTAATTTTCGTGCGAGTGCTTTAATTTCGTTCATGTCGGGATAAATAATTTCGACGGGAATATTTTTATAGACTGCTTCATTTGCGAGGGACTCGGCCTCAAGTATAATTTTTTCGCTGACTGGTGTATCAACGTCAATAGAGACATTATCGCCTTCGATTCGCATTCTCGCGGTGTGAAGTCCATGAAGGTTATATAATTCTCCCGCAAAAATGTGTTCGCCTAAATGCTGCTGCATGAGCTCAAATCTTTTGTCCCAGTTTATGACCCCGTGAACTTGTTTATATTCGCTTATGGGTTCGGCCAAGACGTGAATAATTTCGCCGTTTTTCTCGTGAACGTCAAGAACTTCTATATTGTCAATAAAGCCGGTGTCGCAGGGCTGGCCTCCTCCCGACGGATAAAATAATGTCCGGTCAAGAGTGATATTATTTCCCTGAATGCTTGTGATTTCTGCGTCAAATTCGCGTGAATATAAATTTTCGTAATATAATTTTTCTGTCATAATAAATTTTGCCTCGTTGATAAATTCTTGCGTGAAATTATATCAAGTTCGCGTTAATTAGCTATCATAAAAATTGCCATAATGCATAAAGTCTTTCGAAAACGTGCATTTATAATTACGGGCGGGAAAAAACGAGTCGCACATATACAACAAATTTTTTGTAAATATTCAAGTTTTATAGTCAACGCACTTAATTTGTTATATCCAGATACAATGCAAATAATTTATCGCGCTTATATAATTTGTTCTGCCAACCCACCCGAATTAAATGGGTAGCTCCGACATGCAAAAGTTTTTACTGTGATTAAAGTGTGCTGACAATATCTACAAAAATTTTTGCATGAAAATAATTTAGCACAATAAAAAATTTTTTTTCGCTGCAAATATTTGCAATAACACACATAAATTAATATTTTTGTAGTCGCAAATGTAGTTGTAAAATATTTTTCTCTGAGTCTTTGTGTGAAATCTGGAAAACTTTTTTGCTAAAATATTATAAATGCAAATGAGGTGAATTACAATAAAACGATTCTTAATTATTGACGGCCATAGCTTGGCGCACAGAGGTTATCACGCTTTACCGATGAAACTTACTGCTCCCGACGGCACTCCTACAGGAATGATTGTAGGATTCATGAACATGCTTTATCGCGTTCAAGATGATTTAATGCCGGATTATATCGTAACAGTGTTTGACGCGGGCGGAAAAACTTTCAGACACAAACTTTTAAGCAATTATAAAGCAAACCGCCAGCCGCCTGAATATGATTTAAGAATACAAATTCCGATTTTGCAGGAGTTATTAAATTTTATTGGCTGTAACGTTCTTATCCGCGAAGGAGTCGAGGCCGATGATGTTGCAGCGTCGTTTGCAAGACTCGCACAATCTAACGGTTATGAAGTAATGCTGCTCTCGTCAGATAAAGATTTGTTACAGCTCGTCGGAACTGGCGTAAAAATGATGAGACCCATAAAAAACGGTATCTCAGGCGCAGAAATTTATGACGTTAATGCATTCGTGAAAGAATACGGTTTTATGCCTGATTCATTTGCTGATTATCTCGCTATAACAGGTGATAAGGCCGATAACGTCAAAGGCGTTGCAGGAGTCGGCGATGTCGGAGCAAAAAAAATCTTGGCCGTTTACCCGCATTTAGAAGAAATATTTGACTCACTCGATAAATTTTCCAAAGGTCAGCGCAAAAAATTTCAGGATTGCGGACTCGAACAAGTAAAATGGACCCGCGATAATATAATTAAGTTGAAGGAAGATATTTTTTCGGGCGATACAGATTTGTTGACTCAATGCGTGAATCATAAATTAGACTTTGACCAAGCAGAAAATTTAGCACTACGACTCGGCCTCACAAGAGTATTAAATCGAATCGGAAGCACTAAGACCCCGCCCATAAGAATCGATTACAACGAAGAAAACGAGTCAAACGTAAAATTTGTCATGCCCAGCGCAGAAATTTTGACTCTTGACTATAAAGCAGATTTCAAGACTCACCCGGAATTATTTAATGATTCACAAAATATTTGGGACTTGAAGACGGCTTATTATTTGCTTCATCCGGACGAATGCGCGAAAAGATTTCCGGAAATTATTTCACTCGTCAAAGAAAGCGATAACCCAGCTAAGACTCTTTATGAACTGGCCGGAAATTATGAGTCAGAAATAGAAGAATATCAGAATCTTAAACACGTAATGAATGATATAGACCTGCCGTTAATTCCCGTCTTGACAAAAATGGAGTCTCACGGAGTCAGAATCAATCACGAAAAATTTACAAGCCTTCAATCTGAATTAGAGTCGCGCATAACTGAAATAGAGTCAAGCATAACTAACGCAGCAGGAATCAGAATAAATTTAAATTCTCCGCAACAAGTGTCTTGGCTGTTGTTCGAGAGATTAGCATTTACCCCTGAAGGCATGACGAAAAGCGGAAATTCTTACTCAACCGACGCAGGAGTCCTCGAAAAACTCGCGAAATTGCCCGGTGCTGAAATTCCGAGATTGATTCTCGAACATAGAGAGCTAACAAAGATGCTGACAAGTTTTGTTATACCATTTCAGAAGGCAGCAGACTCAAACGGGATAATTCACACAACATTTGAACCAGCTTTAACCGGCACAGGACGACTCAGCAGCAGAGATCCTAATTTGCAAAATATTCCGGCGTTCGGACATTGGGCAAATGAAATAAAATCCGGCTTAGTCCCCGTAAATCCTGAAAAAATTTTTGTCAGCGCTGATTATTCGCAAGTTGAATTAAGAATCCTCGCTCACTTGTCCGGCGAGTCAAAATTAATCGAGGCATTCAATAATAATCGCGACATTCACACAGAGACAGCCTCATGGGTATTTGCTGTAATGCCTGAGCTTGTTACTCCTGAATTGCGAAGAGCTGCAAAGATGATAAATTTCGGTCTTATTTATGGTATGAGCTCATTCGGACTCGCTGAAAGATTAGATATTTCACGGCAAGAAGCAAAAGAAATCATGAATAAATATTTTGACGCAGTGCCCGGTGTAAAAACTTTCATTGATAAATTAATTTTTGAGGCAAAAGCGCGCGGATTTACAAAGACTCTAGCAGGACGAATCAGGCCGGTTAAAGAAATTCCCGCGAAAAAAACAGCTATCGACCGTGCAATAATTAACTCGCCGATTCAGGGAACAGCCGCAGATATTGCAAGAAAAGCTATGATAAATTGCGAAGGAGAACTATTTTTGCAGGTTCATGACTCGTTAGTGTGTGAATGCAAAGAGTCAGAGTCACAGGAAGTCTCACAAATGTTACGCGAAATTATGAAATCTTCAGGCGGAGAAATAACAAATCTTGAAGTCGAGACCAAGTGCGGAAAAACTTTAGCTGCTGTATAACACTTCAGAATAACAGAGTCAAAATTGGCACGCTCACAAGTGATATTACAGTTGAGACTACTACACAACGTGCAGCAAATTCATAATCTTTGCCGTACATTTCCGCAATAATTTCTGTATTCGCAGCAGCTGGCATCGCAGTCAACACTACTGTAACCTGCCACAAAATATTTTGCACTCCCAGTAACCGCAATATAATCATAAACATTAAAGGCTGCACAACTAGTCTAACAAACGTTAATTTAAACGCGTCAACATCAAGAGCATCACGCAAATTTGACTCTCCCAATGCTGCACCGATTATCATCATCGAAAGAGGGCCGGTCATGCTCCCTATATTGTTTATTGCATTCGATAAAACGCCCGGCAGTCTAACGTGAAAGAACATCAATATCAGACCTATAAATACTACATCAAGACTCGGAGTCTTCAGCAAAATTTTTAATTTCTCGCGAAAATTTGCTCCCTCAACAAATAAAGATAATCCCACTGTCCAAATTAAAACTCTAGCAGGCAGCAAATAAAATGACGTGTAAAATATTCCTTCAAGACCAAAAACTGAAGCAACAATCGGCAAACCCGCATTACCGGCATTCGAAAACATCGTAGCAAATTCTAATACAGCTTTACGCGCAGGATTCGAACGCCGCCAAAATATTTTTCCCGACACCCACGCAAGAAAAAAGCAGCCAGACGAGATAATCATAATCTCACCAGCCGCAATTAATTCTTTTATTCCCGCGTCAATCTCGAACGAATGCAGAATCATACACGGCAATGTTATATCAAGCAGCAACCTTATAAAACTTGACCGGCCTTCATGCTTCAAAATTTTTGTGCGGGCCATTATTATCCCCGTTACTACATAAATAAACATTAAAGCCTGAGTATTCAGCATACGTTCAAATACTGTCATGATTGAAGCTCCTTAAAAATTTATGATTTCACGCAAAGATTTCTTCACGTCTTCAGTAGTAAAAGCTGCGTCAATGGCATTATTTAATATTATTCGCTCATCTTCTGAAGTAAGTCCGAAATTTTCACGCATATATTTATATTCATGAGCTAAATTTATATTCTCGATTCCCATATCATCAGTGTTAAGCGTTACTCTTATTCCGTCATGCAAGAATTTCATAAACGGGTAATCGTTCATATTTTCTATTGCATGAGTCATTTTATTGCTGGTCGGGCACATTTCGAGAAATATTCCTTTTTCCTTGATTAACGCTGTAACATCAGCAGACTCATAACTTCTGACTCCATGTCCGATTCGTAATGCACCGAAATTTATAGCGTCCCTTACACTTTGCGCGCCGTCTGCCTCTCCTGCATGAATAGTGAACGGGATATTATATTTTCTTGCAAGGGCGAAAATGTCTGCATAATTACTCGTCGGGAAAAGAGCTTCAGCCCCGGCCAAGTCAATAGCTACGACTCCGCCGTCCTTCACTAAATATTTTCGCGCAAGTTCGACCGTCTCACGATTCGCCGCTTCGTTGCCTTCACCGCGCATTAAGCACAAAATTAAATTTGCCTTGAGACTCGATTCCTTCAGGCCTTCAAGAGCTGCTTTTATTGCTTCCTCCTGAGTCATTCCTTTATGATTATGCAACTGCGGAGCAAAACGAATCTCAGCATAAATCACACCTTGAGACTTTATATTTTCAAGAACGAGCCTTACACTTTCGCGCAAACCTTCAGGAGTCTGCATTAACGATAACGGCAAAGCAAAACACTTCAAGAAATCATTTAGACTCTCGCAATCCGGCGGAACGAATAACAATTTTTCAAGCTCTGAATCACTAGAGACGGGCAAATTAATATTTTGCAGGACAGCTAATTTTTTCGCAATATCAAGAGTCAAAGCTCCGTCCAAATGCAAATGTAAATCAATATATTTATTCGCGGCAAATGAGTCATTACTAACTAGCAATAAAGCAATAAGAAGCACAAAAAATTTTAATTTCTTCATAAAATATTCCCCCCTGATAAAAAAGTCCCTCCGGTTTACGCAGCATAGCCGGGGGGTATTCACTGGTATAAAATTATTCGTCTCATTTCACAAATTATGCGGCCGGCAACAAATTTTGCAGCTGCAATTCTTTCACAGTCGCAAGCACAGAGAGAACGCCGTTTTTTTCCGGATCTAAATTTTCGTCCTGCCTGCTGATATTCTCAATTATGGGCGTACCTCTTGCAACTTCTGTAGTGTGTGAGTCATTGCTATTTTCGCGCGTAATTTCAGTTCTTGCACGTGATGCGAGGGCTGCTGCTTTTGCTGCGACCTGTCTATCCTGACTCGAAGGATCTGCCGGTGCTGTTGCTGCACGTTGAATTTGCTGCATATTGCGTAGAGTCTCTTCGGGTGTGCTGCCCTGTTTAAATTTAATCGGGACTTCTCCGCCTGTAATATAACTTTTTCCGTCGGGGCCTTCTGTGTAGGAGTAACTGACTCCGCCGCCTAATTCACCTGCTGCTGCCTGATGTGCTGCCTCATGAGAAATTACTTCGCGTTGAATCTGCTCAAGTTCGTCAACATGCGCGCGTTTTTCTTCGTCGGCCTTGTCCTTGTCTCTAGCTGCTTCGCGTTTATCTGCTTCAGATTTAATTATATTCTGGGTGTCTTCAGTTTTCTGGGCTTCTTTCTTGAGGGCTTCCTGTGCTTCCTGCTTCTTACTCTGCAAATCTTCAGTTGTAAGACCTCCGCTGACACGGTTTAAATCTTCCTCGCTGCCCTTCATTGTAACTGACGCACCGACAATGTAACGCCGTCCGTCTGAACCCATAGAATAATGATAAACTGTGTGAACCTGCGCAGAACTTCCGAGCTTGGCTTTGAGGCTTTGTTCTTCCGCTAAAATTTCCTGTTCCTTAGCCTGTTTTGACTCGTCATTCTTGTTTACGCTTTCTGTATTCTGGACTCTCGATATATTTTGAACCGGCTCAAGATACCCGGCTGAAAGCATTGACGTAACCTGCATAATAATACACCTCCTTGTAATAGAATATTATACTAGATTTTTGCGATTAACTCCCATAAAATTAATTCGAACCCCTGCCAATTTTCTGACATGTTAGTTTTCTCTAAATATGAGAGTCTCGCGGAATTTGCCATAAATTTTTTTATCGCTTCCGCACCGAAATTTTTTAGCGCGTTCTTAGCCTTTATTAAAGCATAATTATATTTTTTCGCCGTGTCAATCCCGACAGCTTTCAACGCAGAATCTTGACTCTTTCCGGGAAAAATTGCAATTATCATAGCAGGACGCAATCTATTACAAATCGCAGCTAATACAGGCAATAACGGCCCCGATTTTAAATATTTCAATGCTCGTGCGGCTTGTGCGGGCTTGTTGTCGCAAACTGAGTCAAGAAAAATTATCTGCGCGCGTCCTCCTTCATCAAACGAAAGATTTTGAACATCGTTAATATTTATTTCGCGGCCTTCTGCGTATTCTGAAAGTTTATTAATTTCGCTGCGTAATTCTTCCTGCGAGTCAATGCTGTCTGCTAATAACTGGGCTGCGTCGTGTGAAATTTTTGCAAGAGTCATAAGCCATTTCGGACGATCCCACGGCTTTATTTGAGCTTCGGGCTTGATTATCGTGATTAAGTCTTTGACTGGCTTAAAAATTTTTGAGTCTCCGTTCAGCACAAGAATTATAATGCAGTCTGCTTTATCGTCCTCAAGATAATTTGCAAGAGAGTCCGGGAAATTTCCAAGTGAGTCGGCACTCTCTACTACTATTAATTCACGAGTCGCAAATAAACCTGGAGTCGCTGTATTCTCAAAAAGTTTTTCCCATGAATCAAAATTAGCGGCTTCGACTCTGCTAGTTAAAGGCCACCCGTTTTGTGCGAGTTTATTTATTTCTTCGCGTAACTGCCTGCGCTGAGACTCACTTGACTCTATTGCGATTAAATGCGGCATTGTTCATCCATCCCGCTAACCCCCGCCCCACCCCCCCGGCCCCCCTCCCAACCCCGAGGGGGGAGAAAGAAT
>JAFSXS010000069.1 GCA_017443945.1 Synergistaceae bacterium | reverse complement strand
ATAGTTCAGAACGAGAATCACATTTTTTATCAGAATACAGACCTGCAAAAATATTTATCTCGTTACGGCGTAATAATAGAGTCTTGGTATCCTTTCGGAGGCCGGGGAAATACGCGCGAAATTCTCAATAATCCGGCCATAAAGAAAATTGCAGCTTCACACAATAAGACTACTGCACAAATTATATTGCGCTGGCAGATTCAAGCTGGCTATATAGTTATTCCAGGTTCAAGCAGTCCCGATCACATACGCGAAAATATAAACGTGTTCGATTTTGCCCTGAGTTCTGAAGAAATGAATATAATCGCAGGTTTGAATCGCAATAAAAGATTTGAGAACTGGTAAAATTTTTAGTGATGGAGGCAGCAAACATATTAAAAAATTTTATATTGGGCATGGACCCCGGACGCGATAAAACCGGATTTGCATTTATTGACTCTGACGGTAAATTATTATTGTCGGGAATATTTGCGAGTTCTGAGCGTGAAGACTTTTTTGCGGTGCTTACTAGTGAGAATAAAAATTTTTCCCGCTGGACAATTGAAGGAAGCGCAGAATCTCTCAATCACTCACAAATAAAATTTATCGCACTGGGAGACGGGACTCACAGTCAGAAATTTTTTAGCTGGCTTAACGATAAAAATTTTTGCGAAATCATAAGGGTCAACGAGAAAAATTCTACACTTGAGGCGCGTTCAATTTATTGGAAAATTCATCGTCCGAGTCTGTTAATGCGGTTGATTCCTGAAGGTTTGCGCGTTCCTAATAGAGTTCTTGATGACTTGGCCGCGTATATAATTGCATTACGGGCATTGCAAAATATAGAGATATAAACGAGAATAAGCTATAATAATGTAAACTCAATTTATAGACAATCATTACAGGGAGGGAGATTAATTTAACAATGGCCGGTATGGATAAACTTGTCGCTCTCGTGAATAGTTTTGCGTCGGCAGTTCTTTCCGTAGGGCGAGAGGTGGGGCTTAATATCACCCTCAACAAATCGAAAGTATCTCCGGGCATAAAGGTCGAGAATATCTGCACAGCGGCAATAATAGGTGTTGTAGGTGCAGGCTCAAGAGGGACAGTAAATATAATGCTCAACAAAGAAGGCTTCGAAAATATTATTACAGCGATGTCGGGCGGAATGATTAAACCGGTAATCGGCGATGATGTCTCAATGAGCGTAATTGGCGAGCTTTCAAACATGATCGGAGGCCGTGCCCTTGTGCAAAGTGCATTAGGTACAGTCGACGTAACGCCGCCGCAGTTAATAATCGGAGAAAATATCAGGAACGTAACAAAAGAGGATCAAGGCATGAAAAGTTTTACATTACCGTTTTCGCTTGAGCCTTCTGGGGGGCTTTATCTTGTATTGTCCTTCAAGATTGATTGACCTGTAATAATAACGCGCGATTAAAATTTTAAACGGTTCTGGCCGGAAATGTGCCGGAGCCGTTTTTTGACATAAAATATTTATTAGGGGAGAAATATATTACATGTCCAAGCTAAGAAAGTTTTTATATATCTTGATTGCTGCTGTAATGATTGCTTTGACTCCGTTTACAAGTTATGCAGGAATCATTCTTGTTTTATCGGGAGGCGGCACTAAGGGATTTGCACATTTAGGAGTAATGGAAGCTCTTGAGAAAAACGGCGTTCAAATCGTAGGCATAGTCGGGACAAGTATGGGCGCGTTAATGGGTGCATTGCGTGCGAGCGGCTACAGTACTCAAGAAATGCACAAGATTATAGCTGATTTAGATTTGCCGTCGTTATTGTCGGAGAACACCGGCCCGATGTTTGTTTTTTCCGGGAATGACGTACGCGCAAAAACTAGCACTATGCCGGCATTGACTTATACAAGACGTAACGGCGAGAAAGGTCCGAAAGGTTTATTAACCGGCGATAAATTATACACTTATTTTTCACAGCTGATGAAACACGTAACGGAGACAAATTTTTATAATCTGCCGATCCCTTATGCAGCAGTAGCTACGGATATTAACAGGGGTAAAAAAATTGTTCTGCGTGATGGTAATTTAGCGTCGGCAATGCGTGCTTCAATGTCAATTCCCGGATTGTTTGAGCCTTGGATTATTGACGATCATTTACTTGTAGATGGCGGAGTAACTTCAAATTTACCGGTTTATACAGCTAAAGAAATTTTCCCCGGTATTCCTATTGTAGCTGTAGATATTTCTGACTCATTATCAGAGAATACGTCTGTAGGCTCATATATTGACGTAATCAGCCAGGCACTTACGATTTTAATGCGCAAAGCAACTGACGAAGAAGGAGCAGCAGCAGATATTTTGTTACGTCCTAAAGTTGAAGGCCTCGGATTGCTTGACTCGTCGGGTTCAGAAAATATTATCAAACTCGGTTATGACGCAGCAATGCAAAAAATTGACGAGATCAAAGAATTATCAGAGCGCGGGCCGGCATTGTTCACACTTAGGAGAAATTCAAGACTAAGCGATATTGTCGGAGAAATTGAAGTTCACGGATTACCCCCTAAAATGGCCGAATTAGTGCGCAAAGAAGCGTTAAAATGGGTGGGCAAAAAAGTTGACAAGGATGCATTAAATCACGCAATGGAAAAATTATCAAGTGCTCAGGGCATAGAATTAGCAGATTATCAGCTTGGCCGTACTGAATCGGGTGATATTCTTGTGCGTATTGATGTTCGTCAAGTTCCGGAGCTCAGAGTCGGAATTTCCGGTTACTCAACAAATTTGCATTCTAACAGGTGGCTATATCTCAAGGGAGAAGCGCGCGGACTCTTGTCAGAATATGACTCATTAATCGGCGTTGTAAAATTAGGCGAGCAATTAGGCTTTGATTTAACTTATCAGACAGCTCCCCAGCCTTTAAACGCGTGGCAGTTCACGTTATCTGCTCAAAATTGGAAGCAGCCGACCGGAAAACATGCTAAATATAGAGATTGGGACAGATACGCCGCAGGAGTCAGCAAATTATTTACATGGGGAAATGTAAATGTCGGAATAGGTGTCGCATATGAACACGTAGAAGGCGATTCAATGTCGAGAAAAGACGATAAAGACTCAGTTGGACCTACTTTCTTAGCAGAATATGATACGCTCGATATTCCCGGAGATCCTACAAAAGGTTATTCATGGCGAATTAATGCATGGTGGCCTGATTTCGACGAGATTTTATACAGGTTAAATTACTTCAAGCCGTTGAGAGTCTCAAATTTATGGAGATTTTATTTCCGCGCAGGTTTTGCAGAGGGAGACTTGAATCGCAGGAGTCACGCAGTTTATCTCGGAGCAGCTGAAGAACTTTACTCAATATCAGGCAGCCCGATAGAGGCCGAGCGCATGTTCTGGGCAAATTTGGCACTAAGACGAATTATAACCCGCACAGCAATGGGAGTCTTAGCTGCTGAATTATTCACGAGCTGGGGCTATGCAATGGACAAAAAATGGAAGAAGATAGACGCTCCTTGGGAGGTTGGACTCGCTGTTAATTTCCCGAATAACTTAGTAGACATGAAGTTTGCGATAATGTACGGCTCTGAAGACCACTTTAAAGCGGGATTCTTTATAGGCGTTCCGATTTGGGATCATTACCCGTTACCGTAAAAATTTTTAAGGAGGGATTTATTATGATGACATTAACATTTAATGATGAAGAATTAAAGATTCTCGCGGACGTTCCAGCCGGGAAAATACCAGAATTATTAGATTTTGCGCGCTTCTTACGTGAATCTCATGACAGGTCAACGCAAAATAAACGTACTAAACCGCGTCTTGTTGGTGCTCTTGAGGGTAAAGTTTGGATGTCTGACGATTTTAATGATCCAATGGATTTTGTATCAGATGAAGAAATGCGCGTCTTAGAGGCTATGCGTTCAAGAAAAAAAATAGACTCTGACTCAGAATTACGCGAGGAGGCCGTATAAATGTATTTGAAGATTTATGCAGGCAGGAAGAAATTAATATACTCTCACTCAATAGCGCGTATTTCGAGAGGATTCAAAAATTGCCGCTGATTCACCGTGACCCGTTCGACCGCATTATTATCGCAGCTGCAATCGAGGAAAATTTTACGCTCCTGACTTGCGATGAAATTATAGTGAAATATGACGAAGTTAAATGCTTATGGTAGGCAAATTTTTAAGGAGGAATCTATAAATTGGCACGAAATATTACACCTAGAAGCGAAAATTATTCACAATGGTATTTAGACGTAATCAAGGCCGCAGAACTCGCAGATTATGCACCTGTACGCGGTTGCATGGTAATTCGTCCGACTGGTTATGCACTATGGGAAAATATACAAGCAAAATTAGACGCAGCTTTTAAACGTACAGGCCACGTCAACGCATATTTTCCAGTGTTGATTCCCAGCTCATTTTTTCAGAAGGAAGCTGAACACGTCGAGGGCTTTGCTCCTGAATTAGCGATGGTAACTCATGCAGGCGGAGAAAAACTTGAGGAACCCTACGCAGTACGTCCTACATCTGAAACTGTTATTGGCTACATGTATTCAAAATGGGTGCAGTCGTGGCGGGATCTTCCTGTTTTGATTAATCAATGGTGCAACGTCATGCGCTGGGAAAAGAGACCCAGATTATTTTTGCGCACGAGTGAATTTTTATGGCAGGAAGGACACACAGCACATGAGACCGCAGAAGAAGCACGGCAAGAAACCCTCAAAATGTTAGAAGTTTATCGCGAGACTCTGGAAAATGAGCTTGCTGTACCCGTTATCGCAGGAGAAAAAACGGCCGGCGAAAGATTCCCTGGTGCTGTTGACACTTACACGTGTGAAGCAATGATGAGCGACTCTAAAGCACTTCAGGCAGCAACAAGTCATTTCTTAGGCCAAAATTTTGCTAAAGCCTTCGATATTCAATATCAGAACAGAGACGGCGAGCTTTCTTACTGTTGGACAACAAGCTGGGGACTATCAACAAGGAGCGTAGGAGCTGTAATAATGACTCACTCTGACGACGACGGACTAATTATCCCGCCCAGAATCGCACCCGTTAAAGCCGTGATTTTGCCGATTTCTAAAGATGAGAGCATCGCAGCAAATGAAATCTTGCCCAAAGCCCGCGAACTTGCAGCAAAAATTGATGACTCACTAGGAGGCATGTACACAAAAGTAGATACAGATTTTCACGCGCGTCCGGCTGATAGATTCTTTGCTCATTTGCAGAAGGGAGTCCCGTTGAGACTCGAATTAGGCGAGAAAGATTTAGCAGCAGGAACAGTAAGACTCGTACGGCGCGACACAGGCGAAAAATTAGACGTTAAATCAGAAAACGTTATAGAGACCGTGAAAAATTTATTAGCTGACATTCAAGCAAATTTATTCAACCGCGCAAAATCTTTCAGGGAAGCTAATACTCACGACGCAAAGAATTATGACGAACTCAAAGAAATTATTAACACTCAGGGCGGATTTGTACGGGCTTATTTCGGCGGAACACCTGAAGACGAGAAAAGAATCAAGGACGAGACCGGAGGAGCTACCCCGCGCGTTATTTTACCAGGAGAGAATCGCGGAAAATGTTTTATCACAGGCCAAGACAACGCGAGACTCACAATTTTTGCGAAAGCGTATTAATCAATGTATGAGGCTGATTTAGTATTTGCCTGCGGAGAAAATAATTATCTGCCCGTTGTTGATGTCTGGATTGTAATAGATGTCCTGCGGGCTACAACAGTTATGACTCGCTGGTTTGAGTTGGGCGGCACAGAATTATATCCCGTAAAGAGTCCTGATGAGGCGCGAAAATTAGTGCAGGATCTGCGCGAAAGAGGTTCTTCACCGTTGTTAATGGGCGAAGTAAACGGAATCCCCCCAGAAGGTTTTGACGCAGGAAATTCACCGCTGGAATTAAATTATAATCTCATTCAGGAGCATTACTGCGGAGTCATGTCAACAACTAACGGCACTGTTGCATTATTGGAGGCTGCCTCGTCGGGGAGTCCTGTTATTGCTGCGAGCTTACGAAATTTTGCGGCCTGTCTCGATCATGCTTTGACGTTCGGAAATAATATCGGGCTGCTTTGTTCAGGTCGTAAAAACCGGCCTTCATGGGAAGACACTTTGTGTGCGGGGGCAATCCTTGACGAGCTTCAATCGCGCGGCGAAATATTAATGTCTGACAGTGCAAAAATGGCGTTATTATTATGGCAGAACCGCGGAGATAATCTCGAAAATTTTGTAATGAAATCGACTCATGCTCAATATCTCGAAAAAATCGGCTATCGTGATGACATAACTTTTTGCTGTGAGTGCAACGTCTCTACAGTTGTCCCGATGTTGACGAGTGATAAGCAGATTCACACAATTTTGCGCAGTGTCTCAGGAAGTGCGCGCCCTTACGTTAATATAAGGAATCCCGAAAAATTAACCCAGATCCCGAAAAAATCAAGCCCGAAAAAATCTGCTGACCCGTTCGAGGAGCTTTTATCGTACACAAAGAAGCCTTCACACTATTTTTTTATTGGACGAAAGGAGAAATAATCAGCGTGAAAACTTTATATCTTGACTGTTTTGCTGGCATTGCAGGAGATATGTTTATCGGGGCATTATTGAATCTTGTCCCGACTCATAAAATTTTAATCGACGGAATAAAAAATTTGTCAGGACTCGACCCCGACGAATACGAGTTAATAATCGAGAATGCGACTAAAAACGGAATCGCAGGGATAAATTTTGACGTGAAATTAAATCATCATCATCACGAGCATGAACACGAACACCATCACGGCAGGCACTTAGCAGACATTGAAGCAATGATTACAGCTAGCAGTTTACCCGAACGAGTCAAACGCGAGTCTTTGCGGGCATTCTCACTCTTAGCAAACGCAGAAGCAAACGTTCACGGCACTACACCCGATAAAATTCATTTTCACGAGGTCGGAGCAGTTGATTCAATAATTGATATTGTAGGCTCATTTATATTAGTTGACTCTCTCGGCTGGCCGCGTGTTATCTGCTCAAATATAAATGTAGGCTCAGGGACTGTAAAGTGTGCTCATGGGATTTTGCCTGTTCCTGCTCCTGCGACTGAATATTTATTGCGCGGACTGCCGGTTTATTCTAATGGGTCGCCTATGGAACGCACTACACCGACGGGAGCATTGTTAGTGAGGATTCTTGCTGACGGTTTCGGGAATGTTCCGCCCGGAAAAATTACAGCGTCAGGTTATGGAATCGGAAATAATGACTCGCCCGATATGCCCAATATTTTGCGCGCTTTGTTAATAGACTCTGAAATCAAGAGTGATAATAACGATGGCTTAATTCACGAGAAATTATCTTTGCTTGAATGCAATATCGACGACATGAACCCGCAGGATTATGAAATTGTGCAGGAAAAATTATTTGCTGCTCAAGCCTTAGACGTATGGACAGAAAATATTTACATGAAAAAATTGCGTCCTGCTGTAAAATTTTGCTGCTTGAGTGAACCCGATAACGCCTCAAAACTTGCAAATATAATTTTGACTCACACGACTTCACAAGGAGTCAGAATTTCCGAATTTGACAGACTGCGCTTAAACTGGAAAATTGAAGAGTTTAATACTTCGCTTGGGAAAATTAGAGTCAAGATTACGAGCTTAAACGGTGAAATTATGCGCAAGATTCCTGAATATGAAGACTTAAAGACTCTTGCGATTGAGTCAGGGCGGTCAATGTTTGAGATTCGCAAAATTATTCAGAGTGAGATTTAATGCTTTGTCCCCTGATTTGAAAGCGAGTCAGGGGAAATTTTTTATATTTACAGACTCTCACTAAGTAAAATTTTTGCGTGTTCCTGTGCCTCGATTAAGTCCGGAGAACCTGATAACATTCTTGCAATTTCTCTCACGCGTTCAAAATCTTTTATATTCTTCATGGACGTTTCGCCGTTGATTCGCTGTATTAAAATATGAGAGTCCCCAAGTGCAGCAATAGACGCTTCATGAGTTACTAGAATCACTTGACATTTTCGCGATAAATTTTTTAGCTGCAAACCCGACAACACCGCCGCACGACCTCCGAGTCCCGCTTCTACTTCGTCAAAAACTATAGTAGGGGGCAGCCACTCATCAGGCAATGAAAGCTGTAACGCCAATAATAACCGACTCAATTCACCGCCTGACGCAATTTTTTCGACACGTCCGACTCTTGATCCTTCCTGCAAAATAAATTCTGCTTCGTCTGCTCCGTCGCGCCTTAATTTCTGCAAACCGTTGAGATTTATATTAAATTTTATCGTGTTCATTCCGAGTTCTGACAAAACATTATTTACGCGCTGAGTCAAAATTTTTGCGGTCTCCTGCCTTGAGTGCCTGATTTCCATAGCGAGGGCGTTTGCTTTCTTCTTGTCATCGAGTGAGCGTGCTGATAAATTTTCTAGCTCGTTATAACTTTTTTCCAGCCATTCGAGACTCGTATAAATTTCGTCGCAGTAATTTAATAGTTCGTTCTCGTCGGGAATGTTGCAAAGCCGCTTAAGTTTTCGCAAAGCTCCGAGCCTTGACTCTGTTTTATCGCGCAGGGTTAAATCATTGCCGCCGTTGTCAAGTTCGATATTTTTCACGGACTCGAACAAATTATTTATTGACTCTTTTATGTTTGACTCGTCGTCATCGCTCATGAATGAATAAAGATTCTCGAAGCAGCTTTTAACTTGTTCGATTAAGCCGTGTTCAGATAGTCCGCCGGTTAATGAGTCAAGGCTGTTTTGTGCGCGTTCAGTCTCTGAGATTCTGTGTGTTATGTCAGATAATAAATTTTCGAGCCGTTTTTCGAGTCCCTGCTCAGGTTTTGCGATTTTGACGAGATCAAAAATTTCTCGTGCATTAGAATATTTGCGTTCGATTTCAGCGCGTTTTTTCTTGAGTGTGCGTAATTCGTTGGAGCTTTCTTTTGCGCGGTCAAAGATTTCGTGAAAGTCATCAAAAATTTTTTCCGGCAAAAACGAGTCTAACATCGCTAACTGTCTGTCAGGTTCTAATAATTCAATCTGGGCAAATTGACTCTGGATTCTTACAAGTGAGCTTGCTATTTTTGCGCATTCGTTAAGGCCTGTTGATGCTCCCTGAACTTTTGCTCGGCTGCGTCCTGTATCTAAGATTTCACGCGTTATAGTTGTATCCGTAAATTTTGCTTTGACTTGGCCGAGAGTCTCTCCTGCACGAATAAATTTTACTCCTCCCCTGCTGCCGGTTAATAACTCAAGTGCACGCACAACGCTTGATTTTCCTGCGCCGCTTTCGCCTGTAATGACGTTGAGTCCGGGTGTGAATGCAAGTGAAGCCGATTTTATTCCGCCGATGTTGGAAATTTTGAGAGATTCAATCATTTGTCATAACCCTTTTTACACGCTTTATTATGAATCTCAAGCAATACAAGATTTTGAGAGGATAATTTATTGTCAGGTGAAAATATTAGCTTTGTCATGAAATTTTTATATTTACTCATTCGCCCCAGCCCAGTTTTTCGCGCACAATGTCAAGAAAATTTCTATCCGGCAAATTTACAGTTCTTATTTTCTTAGTGCGTGAGAGTCTTATTTCGATTCTGTCGCCCGGTAAAAATTCGTATGCAAGCTGCCCGTCTTGAGTGAGCATTAAATCTCGTGAACTTCCGCGCGCAATTAAAGTTATTCTGTCATCCTCTGAACCTATTAACGGCCTCGAATAAAGCGTGTGAGCGCACAAAGGAGCTAACAAAATCGCATTTACATACGGCGGAATCATAGGCCCCCCGGCTGATAGTGCGTAAGCTGTTGACCCTGTCGGCGAAGAAATTATCACACCGTCAGCAGGAAGCACGCAAAAAAATTTATCGTTGAATCTTATTTCTATATGAAGAAGTCTTGCTATTGCGTTCGTGCTCAAGACTATATCATTAAGGGCGTAAATCTTGTGAGACTGCGAGTCATCGTGATAAAGCACACAACGTAAAACACGGCGCTCAATAACGTCAAAATTATCTATCAAAATATTTTGCAAGTCTTTAACTACGCTGTCGGGT